>JANNDA010000361.1:0-7399 GCA_031387195.1 Planctomyces sp.
GCGCCGGTTGTCTGCTCTCCATCCGCAGTTCGGCTTTGCCATCCGTGGGCAGTCTCCGAAATTCATCGTTCCCACGGATGGCAAACCCGAACTGCGGATGAAGGAGTTGTGAACTCCGATCGAGCGAGGCTGTTCGCGCCGAGACGGCTCGGCTAATTTGCCCCGCTGCATGTCACACGTACGCCGTTGAGCGAGTGCGGAAGTCGCCGCCCAACGGATGGTTCTCATCAGAAGGGCTCATTCATGTCGCGCTGTTTGGTCACCGGAGGAGCCGGGTTCATCGGCAGTCATCTCACGGAAAGTCTGTTGACGGCCGGGCATCACGTCACCGTTTTGGACAACTTGTCCACAGGCCAGCGAGAAAACCTCAACGGCTTGGAGCCAAATCCCAACCTGACCTTTCGATCGGGATCAATCACCGATCCCGTGTTGCTGGCAGAGGTCGTTCACGACGTTGACGTGATTTATCACTTGGCGGCGGCGGTGGGTGTGAAGCTCGTCGCCGATGATCCGGTGCGGACAATCGAAACGAATATCTATCCAACGGAAACGCTCTTGCGATTAGCGGTGCAAGGCGGAGGTAAGCCGTTCTTTCTCGCTTCAACCAGCGAGGTCTTTGGCAAGAATCCCAAAGAGCGTTGGACGGAAGAGGACGACCTGCATTTGGGTCCGACGTCGCGTCCGCGTTGGGCCTACGGTTGCTCGAAGGCGATCGACGAGTTTCTGGCGCTGGCCTATTATCGAAAGTACGGACTCCCGGTCGTCATCGCGCGGTTCTTCAACGTCGTTGGTCCACGACAGGTCGGGCATTACGGCATGGTGATTCCACGGTTTGTGGATCAAGCATTGAGCGGCGGGCCGGTCGTTGTGTACGACGACGGCGGGCAAGTCCGCTGCTTTGCACATGTGCGTGAAGTGGTCGAGTCCATCATGAAGCTCATGGGGACTCCCGCCGCGTCGGGCAAGGTCTTCAACATTGGCAGTGATGAGCCGTGGTCAATTCGTGAACTGGCGGAGGCGGTCATCGCGCGTGTCGATCCTGCAGTGCGCATCGAATATCTGCCGTACAGCCAAGCCTACGGTGACGACTTTGAAGATGTCCGTCGGCGAGTTCCGGACGTCAGCCGGCTGGAGCAAACCATCGGCTCGAAGCCCCGACTCGGTTTGGAAGCGATCCTGGATGACATCATCGCCTGGAAACGGCAACAGCAAGCAGCCACTGCGGCGAAGCCGCAAAAGTAACCCGAAGCGTTAGCGAGGGTGACTTTCAGCCGGTGCAGGCCAGTTCAAACTGAGGGAGACCGGTTGTGGACGTCGTCGATGATGTGCGGTTGCTGGAACTGGCGCGCGAGCCAATTCGAGAACTGCTTCCTTCAGCGCGACGTGCTGCGGCGATCAAGCCGCTCGTGGTGTTGTTGGCGTTTCTACCGGGCCTGTTGGTATTTCGTCATCCGACGCTCGATCACGTGACCGCGTCCGTCGGACTGCGGGCGCTGGAGATCAGCTCTGGAGCATCGCCGCTGGAATGGTTTGTCGCGGCGGGGAACGAGTCTCCAACCCAGGGAAGACCACTCGCTCCGTTGGTGAGTTTGCTGACGGCGATCAGTCTGCGTATCGAGCTGCTGTCCTCCGAAAGTCGCCTGTTGTTGGTGTCCTATGGCAGCTCGGTGTTGTTGCTGCTGAGTCTGTTTTCATTAGCCGCAAAATTGGCTGGCAGCCGGTTCGGGTTTGCGGCGGTCTTGCTGTCGTGTTGTCATCGCGAGTTCTTCGAGTTGAGCAGTCACATGCCGCCAATTTCGTTGGCGATGGCGTTTGCACTGCTGGCCTTTCGCGGATTATTGACTCATCAAGACGAGGACGATCGCCTCATTTCCTGGCCGCTGATCGGTGCGGGAGCCGCGTTGGGAACGAGTTGGCTCGCGGGGAATTCTGTGGCGCTGGCCGCATGGTGTGTCATTGGTGCGCAGAGTTTGGCCGCGGCGGTGATGGACTGTTCTGCGCGTGCTTCGGCAGTTCCGTTGCGGCGCGCGGTACGACGTCGGCTGATTCGCTTGGCGAGTGCCGTGAGCGCCTTCTTGATCGTGTCCGCGATTGCCGGTGCAATGGGGTTTGCTTGGGGAGTGACCGCACTGGGAATGCGACCTGCCGCACTGTGGCAGTTTGGCATTCGCGGCATTGAGCTGGAACTCCTCTCTTTTCGCATGCACTGGCCGACGGGAACCACTGTCTCCGCAGTCTCACGCGCGTTTCTCAGTTTGTCGGGCGCATTACTCGGTTTTATTCTCTTGGGCCTCTTTCAATCGGTACGCGGTGCGGAGCAGAAAAAACCAGAAGCGATCTGTCGCTGTGATCGATTCGTCTTGGTGTGGTTCGGCTTGGCATCGTTGATGTGGTTGGCCAGTTGGTCTGCGCATCGAGGTGAGTTCGCAACCTCAACGCCGTGGTCCACGATCGTGTTATTGCCGGTCCTCATGCTGGCCGCTCGCGGAATGGACGGAGTCTTGCGCCGCCAGTTTGAATTGGGAGTTGTCCTACTCGTGACCGCAGTGACTTTGATGGTCAACTACGCTCCCTACATTTCCGTGCGTCGGCTGCTACCGATGACCTCGGAGTTGGTCGTTGGCGGATTGTTATTGTTGCTGGCGGTCGTTCTGTTCTTGGCATGGTCATACCGGCGATTGTCTGCCGATGAACGCCACCGCCGCGCCACGATTTTCGTGTGCCTGGCAAGTGGAGTTGTGGCGAACGCCGTGATCGGATTGTGCTCGCTGAATCCACAAACGGACGACGAACGGGAATTACTGGCCTTTCACCGCCAACTTTCCACAGAACCGATTCCCACGGAATGCTGGTTAGTTTGCGATGAAGTTCCTCCCGCTCGAATCCGTTTCTTTTTGCAAAGTCTGTGGCAGACGCGAACCATCCGTTGGGCCGCCGATTGGGAGGCGATGTTTGCCGAGACCGCCGTTCGCTCAACAGCGCCGGAGTTGCCTAGCGCCGGATCTTCCTCGCAAATCGTCGTCACCTGGGGAACGCAAAAGTGGCCCGCAACCGACCTGCGTCAACGCGGCCAGACGCTCACTCAAGCGACCGATCCCCATTACTTCCAACGCCGACTGCTCAAAGCCTATCGCTGGTCCGCACGGGCTGAATCGAAATAGACGCCGAAAAAACTTGAGCAGTTGGGATTGGAACCTGGTGCGCACATCGTGTATCGAAACTGACTTTCTCCATCCGTGCGATTCCACTGTTTTTGAATCGCACGGATGGCAAAGCCGGAGCACGGATGAAACTCCTAACGCAACAGTTCTGATTCAATCACCTCTCCTCATCCTGCCCAACTTACGGGGTTTTCATCAGGCCCCGATCGCCTGTGTCATTCGAGGTCGCGCGAGGAATCGTCATCGCCGATCACTTTGCCGAGATGAAATGTGTCGCAGGACAATTGCCCGTGTGCATCAATCTGAAACGTGATCGCACCGCTCTCTACCGTCCCCAGCACATCCACGCTCGGACCAAATCGAGAACGCAGTGTGGTGAGGTTGACGCGCCGATCGCCGCTGACCGTCAGCCAACTGGGATGTGCCCAGCGTGCGAGGTCTGTCGTGTTCGCACCCAAGCTGCCGTGGTGCGGTGACAGCAGCACATCCGCTCGAATGGGTTCCGTTTGCAGCAGGCGACTGAGCCCGTCACGTTCCAGATCACCGGTCAACAGAATGCGTCGACCAGCATATTCGATCGAGAGAACCACGCTGTGGGCGTTGTCATTGGCGAGTTTGTCGTTGGCTATCGGATGCAGCACTCGGCAAAGCACCCCTTCGTCCAACCGCAACGAATCCCCTTGCCAGATCAGTTGGATCGGAACTCCGCAGCGGCCCACGCATTTCAGGACTTCGTGAACCGCTGGCTGACGCCAATCCAAAAACTGCGGTGAGACAAATATCCGCCCGACCGGAAGAGTTCGTACTAAGCCAGAGAGGCCGTTGATGTGATCGGCATCAGCGTGCGACAGCACGATGCCATCAAGATGACTGAGCCCTCGATGCCACAACGCTTGCTGCACGACATTCGTCGCGTGACGCGAGTCCCCCATCGTCCCTGCGTCATAGAGCAAGGTGCGACCAGAAGGCGTTTCGATCAACACGGACAGCCCGTGACCGACAGACATCACCGTGCAACGCAGCGGCCCTGGTTGTCGAGGAATCAACGGCAGCATCAGTCCAACAATCAGCCACAAACAAAAAGCCTTCCAGCCCCAGTGCCTGCGCAGCGATTGACCGCGCCACCACAACAGGCTCGCCAAACAGAGGACTGCTCCCGCCAACCACCAGGTGGGGGGCGTCGGCACGTAACGATGGCCACACGAAAACTTGGCCGCGACATCCACGATCAACAACATCAGCCGCAGCGATCCATCAAATGGCCCCGCCAACCAACCTGCGATCGCAGTACTGAATAAACCCAGCAACAGCATTGAGTAACCCAATCCCAACGCCACGCTCGCCACCGGCAGCAGCGGAATGTTTGCCAGCACGCCAACCGGTGAGACCAAGTGAAACATCCCGGCAATCAATGGCGCGGAGAAGATCCAAATGAACGTCGAGACCGACGTCGATTCCTGCAACGCTCGCCAAACCAAGAACAACACCCTTCGCGGCCAAGTGGTCGGCAGCGTCTCTTCCAACTCGGCCACGAGATCACGCTCAATCTTCATCGTCGGTTTAACACCGACCGTTTTCGAGGGGAGTTCCGCGTTCGTGTTTCCATCTGATTGAGCCTCGGCATCATCGTTCACTCGATGCCGTCCGGCTTGCCACAAAATCACCGCGACAGCCAGAAAAGAAAGCTGTGCTCCCACGCTGAACGCGTCAGTCGGAGTCCACAACAAGACGCCCAAACCAGTCGCCGCCAGTAGATTGCTGCTGTGCGCCGGACGATCCCACGGCCAACCCAGCGCCGCGAGATACACCAGCAGAGACGCTCGGACGACGGGTGGTCCGGCGTCAGTAATCGCGGTGTAGCCCCCCACCAAAGCCAACATCAACACGGCCGTCGCCACACGCGACAAATTCAAAAGCCGGCACAGTCCGCCCACAAACATCGCCAGAATCGCCACGTTCAAACCGGAGATCGCCAACACGTGCATCGTCCCGCTCTCGGTGAATGCCTCGCGCTGCTCGGAGTTCATCCGCGTTCGAGTTCCCAACAACAACGCGATCGCGACCGATGTTGTTTCTGGACTGAGTTTCTCCTTCAACAACGATTCACAACGCTCGCGACCGGCACATTGCAGTCGCTGCAATTTCACGAAGAGATCATCGTCTCGCGGTTTGACGATGACCGCATCCGCCGAACGGCAACGCAGCACGGCTCGAATCCCCAGCCTCCGCAACATCGCCGAGAAGTCGAATTCACCGACGTTGCCCGGCGGAAAGGGCAATGCCATGCGTCCAAAGAGTTCGACATCATCGCCGATCCGTAAACTCGGAAGTTCGCTCGCGATATCGACTCGAACACAGCCAGCCACAGCGATCCAATTCTCACCATCACGCAATTGCTGACAGCGAACGACAAGCGTTGTCCGAGCGCGACCTCCTCCGAATCGAGGTGACTCGTCACCATCAGCACGCTGAATCAACGGCCGTTGCGCGATCGTTCCTCGCAACCTCGCCGGCTTCGCTTCCCCCGTTGCGAACAATCCAATCTCATTCGCCGGTCCAACCGACCAAGCACCGTGATGCCGAACCGCTCCCGCTCCAGCGACGGCAAGTAGCAGACACACAACCGACACCCACCGTTGCTGAAAGCATCGAGCAATCACTGCCAGCAATAATGCGGCGGTGGCCATGCTCAGCCAAACCCAGCCCGACCAGTTCGTCGAACTGTCCGCCACGATTCCAGCCGCGAACGCAAACACAATCGGAATCGCCGGAGCTCGACGACGATCACTGCTCGATCGGCTTAACCCTGCGGAAGCGACCATTCGCTGAGCCCCAAAGCAGAACCGCTACGCTCTTCGCTCGTGACACTGCTCCAAACCCAAACCCGATATCACAGTCGTAGCGAATGTTGGTTAATACACGATTCACTTAACGGCTCAGTGTACGAACCCCAGCAAGAACAATGAAGTTTCAGAATCCGTGCTTCAGCACACGTTATTGAGATATGCACGCGAGGATGGCCTTGGGCGCATTGGCAAAATATCTGAGTGAGGTGATTTCGCGGCGTCGGCGTAAGGTGGGACCAGCACAGCGCCGGCCCACCAATGATTCGTAAAAATGGTGGGCCGGCGCGGCGAATCGCCGCTGGTCCCACCCGACAAAACTACAAAACGGCACCGCCAGCGGATGGGCAGACCCGGCCGGATTCGCTCCGGCGGACAGGCTTTCAAAACGGTTCCCCGCCAGATGACGCAACCAACCCTCCGCCATCTGGCTCCGACACGAGTTGCCAGTGCGGAGAAACAGAACGCGACGGGGGGGGCTCAGGATAGTTTCAAGCACCGATGACGTCCCTTCATGGCCAGGCAAGCAAGTGGGTTTGTAATTGCGACCGGACAATGAAGTTAAGCAGCGGCGGGACATTGGAGAGCTTGGCGTCCCAGACTATGAAGCGGGCAATGTCTGTTGAGCCAACCATTCTTGTGGAGTGAACACGGGAATGACCAACTTTCCGACGAAGTGCCGTGCGTTCCAAGTCAGCAAGCATTCGGCCTGTGGTGCGAATCGCTCGATTTGAACCGCCTGCACGGCGTCACCCAACGCCATCTGACGAGTCATCTGGTCAAGGATTTCTTGAACTCGGCAGCCGGCGTATTCCGGGTGCGATTTCCAATCTGGAACGATGGTCAGCCGATACTGACGAGCCACCTGGCGTGCTAACGCGGGAATCTTCGCTGGCGAAACATTGAAGCTGAGTATGCCGACGACTTCCAACAACGCTTGAGCGGCGATCCCCGCCGCGCGGCGTTCCGAACGAAGCCGCTCCAGCAATTGCTGATTCACGGCAAAGTTGGCATCGCGCGGAAAGCGAATGTCGATCAGCAAGACATCGGCGTCGAGCAAAATCACGGTCGCATCCTCGACTGTCGCAAGGCCTCGTCCACCGTTGGAAACGCTGGTTCGGAGGCGTGGATCTCCTGCAACAGATCACACCATTCGCGGTCGTCCTCGTCCGATGGTTCGGTCGGAGGAATCAGCACTTCGACCGTTGTGCCGACGGGCAAGGTCACCTGCTGCCGGGGCACAAAGACTCGTCCATCAAATTCTGCCTGGAGCGTTGACGCACTCATCATGGACCTCACTGACGTGGCTTACTCGAACTCGCGCGATGACTTTAACACTCCGTCCAATTCGATGCACTGTCGATCATTTGCGTAGCCACGCTCGCCAAGAGCGTG
>JANNDA010000523.1:0-2596 GCA_031387195.1 Planctomyces sp.
CCAAGATGCGATCCGCAGGTTGTGGCATACCGGGAAATTGAGGCTTGAGGTTTGGAAACAGGAAACGGTGCTGGCCTAGGAAAACGGAAATGGAAATGAGAGCTAAAAATATCCGGCAGCCAAGCATGAAAGTTGCATTAAACTTTCCGTTATCAGCAATCAGAAACACGCAAGCCAGAATTGGCGGAATGAAAAACATCAGAAGGTCACGCTCCACGTTCGGCAAGTTGGCAAAAACAATTATCGCCTTGACCAACGGAATGATGACCATTAGCCAATAAGCGACATTCATTGACTGACGAACTCGTCTCAACATCTTGAGATTTCTGCGTTGGATGACTCACCAAGTGTGATTCGTGATTGAAGTCAATAGTCGATTCCGACCGACCAGCCGGCTGGAGGGCGGAACTACGAACTTGGCACCAACTTCACGATCATTTCAACTTCAGTCCGAATCGGCTGATTGCCCGTCAGCGGATCGGGCGGCCCAGTGGCAATCAGTTTGATGCCCTTCACTTCACCGGCTGCGAAATTGACTGGGAATCGCAGTTCGAGTGCGAAGTCCGTTTGATCCGCTTTGACCGCCGCGTTGGTGATCGCCACTCCGCCGGGTTGGCCAGTGAGCGTCAGGTTCACGTCTCCTTTGAAGCTGGCGAGGCGTTCGATCTTGCCGGTCAGCTTCACGATCGCGCCGGCTTTGGGATCGAGCGTTTGTTCGATGGTCGCCGGTCCGCTCAGCTTCACGGCCAGCGGATTGAGGACTGGCAGGCGACGCACCGGTGAGTATGTGGTTCTCAAGACGACGTTGCGTTCGGGATTGAGCAACTCGGCTTTGATCGCGACGTCGCACGAACTCTCTGGCAGGACCGACGGAATGACGAGCGCGAGTTCGCTGGTCGATACCGCTTTCGCCTCGGCATCGCGGACTGCGGTTTCGGCGGCGGTCTTCTTGGTCGTCAGATCGGCGACTTTGGTATCGGCCGCGGTCTTGGCATCGCCCTGAGCGATGGCCGCTTGTTTGACGGCTTCGGCGAGTTGCGTTTCGAGAGCCTTCATCGCATTGATCGCAGCGACCACAGGCGGATCGACGGGGACATCGACGACTCGTTCGGGGCGCAGAGCGAGGATGAGATTCGGTTGGTTGTTGACTCGCGGTTCCAATTGCGACGTGACGAACGTCAGTCGCACCGGGCCGAGCATTCCAGACGGACGAATGAACTTCACCGGGATCGCGGGTTTGCTCATCAGGGCCAGTTGCGTCATCGGTTGAGCGTCAGCCCACGCGACTTGAAACGGCGTCGCGGATTTCGGAGTCGCCGCGATGGCGAATTGCTCGCGCAACCAAATTGGCGTGCGGTCGTCGGCAGGCACTTCCGTGCGAACTCGCGCGGAGACGGTTCCGTCTGGCGACTTCAACATCAATGACGTGACGAGTTGGCTCGCCGCGTCGCCCGCGCCGGTCAACGTCAGCAGCGTGCCGCTGGCTCCGGCGAGGATTTCGGTTCCCGTCGCGGTGACTCCTGGAGGCAGTTGGCCGAGCGACAATTGCAGCGGACCGTCGTAGCCGCGCCGCGCTACATTCACCTCGAACACTTGCGACTCACCGGACGCGATGTTGCTGACGTCCGACTTCGCGGTGGCCGTCACTTCGGGCGTGGGCTTGTCGGTATTCGTCACAACGAGCCGATAGATCGCTTGCTCGTTCGCAATTTCCAGCGCGTCGCGCAGCACGACAATGAGCGTGTCGAGTCCGGCTGGAACGGTGAACTCAAGTTGTGGGTCAATCGACGTCGGCCCGTCGTCGTTGCTGGCGAGCACTCCGCCGTCTTTATTACGGAGTTCCAACACCGCGTCGATGCGCGAACCGATCCGTTCGGCGAAGACTTCGAACGTCAGCTTCGCTCCGGGTGCCACGGCGAATCGGTACTGATCGAGTTGACCCGGTGCATCAAGCCGGCCGCTGATGGCGACCGGGATCGTGGGCACTGGCGGCTCGCCGGTGCTGTTCGCGGTAACGGCGGGCGAGACGCCCGCCGCCACGACGGATTCAACCAACTCGGTCAACGTACTGAGTAACACGCTCGGCTGTGGCCCACTTGCCACTTGCGGATTCGGAAATGCGGTCGGAATCACGTCGCCGTCCATCGGCGCTTTGAACGGCAACTTCGCACCGCCAGTCGCGCCCAACAATTCAAGAGCGATCTCTTGCCCGCGTGTCACCGCCGGCGGAAATGCGAGATCGGCGAATTGCCATTGGCCGACCTTCAGCCGAAAGAAGCTGGCTCCCGGCGGAGCGTATTGCAGGTCGTGAATTTCAATCGTGTACTGCCCGTCGCGTGGTAACTTGGTCGCGATGCGGCAATCTCCGGCGAGCGTTCGCGACGGCATCGCCCTGGCGACCTGAGTTCGCTGAGCGTCATACAGATGCACGACCGGACGCAGCTTGCTGCCGAGCCGTTTCGCTTTGACCTCGATTAACACGTCTTCGCCGGCTTTGCCCGAGAACGACGTCTTCGAGACCCCGCTCCCCGGCACCGACCCATGCAAGCTGGTCGGCAGCGCCGCGATCGTCTCGGAGATCGGCAACTGCGGCAGC
>JANNDA010000541.1:0-8199 GCA_031387195.1 Planctomyces sp.
TCGTCGAGTACCCGCACCAAATGATCCTGTGGCACGGCCTCATCCAACGAAGTCGGAAACAACACCAACTGTTCCCGCGCCACCGGCGGCATCGCCCAGTTCATCGCTCGCCCCTCCTTGCCAAACGCTTCCTCGACCACAAAACTCAACCCGCGACGAACCCAAAACATTCGCGCAAAATCGTCCGGTCTAAATCGGAAATGTGCTGCAAGAAATTCGACAAGCCGAGTGGAGCGCTGATTGGCCGCTAAACCATCGACGAACACAGTCGTCCGCCCCCCGCCGACCCTGGTCGGTGGAGGGCTGATTGAAGGTTATGTTGTCGCGCGGCGCTAGTCTCCAATCACCGCTCCACCGACCAGGATCGGCGGGGGCGAGCTGCACCTGGAATTCGTGAGTGTCAGTAAATTTGAAGACCTGACCCCGGCTCGCGCGCAAAGCGCGTCCTAATGAACTCGCTCACGATAAAGTGGTTGCTTCACAAACCAACTCAGAGAGACTATCCGAGAAGTCCATAGCTTGACTCTCCAAGTCGGGCACTCTGCAAGAAATTGCCCGATTCGGAGGGTATGTGAACGAACCGTAGAACAGGCGGCTCGCCTGTTTGTTTTGTCCGAGAAATCAAGCAGGCGAGCTGCCTACTCTACGAAAATTCACCGGCTCGGAGGGTCAGGCTATGGTACAAAGCCACTTCTCGGATCATCTCTGAATACGAAAAAAAGCATCCCGCCCAGGACGGGCGGGATGCTTAAGAACCCATTCATTCAACTGAGACAATTGACACGATTAGAAATCACTAACCGTTTCGCCTGCACCCAGAGTTCCGATCGCGCCCCAAACACCGTAGGGGCTATTACCCGTTACCTGTGCGGCCATAGACGTTACGCCGTCGGGATTGACGGTGTCCGTACCACTATTGATATTCTCGTTGACGAATCGCACTGTTCCGTCACCCATCAACACATGGCATCCACCGGTATGGCGGCTACTGGGGGTAATGATCGCACTGACCGAACTTGCGCCACCAGCTGAGCTAGGATACGCAGTCGTATCACCACAAGAGCAACCGTTGGGCGGAATGATGAAGGTCACGCCGCTGTGATAGAGCCACCCTGAGAAAAATCTTTCGCCAGGAAGCTCTGGATTTGGAGCCGCCGAGGCGAGAAAGAAGCCCTGCACGCAGTTCGATTTGCAGGCCGCTGGACTTGTAACTGCTGCCCGGGCAACACGTCCAAGAATGTCACGAGTGTTTGTCGGATTGCCCAGATCTCGCTCGGCCATTTGAGCTGTGTTACTGGTTCCGTCCTGGTAATCAGCGATCTTCGCGCATGACCGCCATGCGAAACCACCTCGGGTGCGTTGGGCAATTACGTCCGTGCCAACAATACCATCAACCCTAGCATTGGTGACTACAGAACTCTGGGGGATGTTGGTCAGCCAGTCACCTACGTTGAGACCGTAGCTGCAATGAATGTTCTCTGACCCACCAGCAACGCCGGGAACTCTATTCGGAACGCTTGAAGAGGGGCAAATGAAGACCTCGATCTCCCCCGACGTCGTAACGGCGGCGTTAAGCCCAATGGTCGGGTCGCCGCCCTGCGTCGCGGTCTGAGTAGCGATCTGTTGCCAGAGCGGATCGAGTTCCAGGAACGGCATCAGCATGGCTCGGCCTGACAGGCGTTCTAAGTTGTTTCCGCTTCCGCCGGTTCCACCGCTCATGGGGCAGAACACCTTGTGGGTGTCGTGATAGTTGTGGAGCGCCAATCCCCACTGCTTCAAATTGTTTTTGCACTGTGATCGGCGAGCCGCTTCACGGGCCTGTTGCACAGCAGGCAACAGCAGCGCGATCAGGATCGCGATAATCGCGATGACCACGAGCAACTCGATCAATGTAAAACCACGTTTCTTCGTCATGAACTGATTCCTTGTAGACATGGATTGCACTCCCGAAATAAGAACCAAAATTCTCAATAAAACCAGAAAAACAACACAACTCTTCTGACTGAATTAGACCTCCTTTGTGAAAAAGCGAATGCGATTTCTGGAAGACCGAGAAGGTAACAGTGGCAACTTTCACGACGCCCGCTTCACGGACGTTCCTGACAAGAAAAGTGATGGGAAAAAGAACTTGTGAAGTTACCCGTTATGGCGTCGTCCATCGCGTTCGCACCCTTGACGCGAAAACCACCGCCGCACGTACTTAGTCGCCACTGACCACTGTTGTGAATTATTTCTTTCAAATAGGAGAAAAATCAACGACAAACTGACAAGAATTTGTGACTTATTTGATTTTGCGCCCACACTTTCGGATTTCCCCCGACGTTTTTATGATTTTTGCCACGGCGATTTCTCGCTCATCAATCTCATTGGCCAGTTGGAATCCCAACTAAAACTCGTGGAATTGATTGGACCTAAAGTTATCCCACGCGCGGCTGAAAATGGCACAAACCCCACCGAGCTCTTGCCTCGGTGGTATCTACGCAATTCGTATTCGCCCCAAAGGGGTAGCTCTATGTCAGCCCAGCGCAACGCCCTGGGTTGGCGATGTGAACATGACCGATAGCCCTGAAAGGGCGGCACTATCCCGCTTGCGAGCAACGGTAGTGCCGCCCTTTCAGGGCTGGGAAATTGTCCGGACTATCGGACCCTGACATAGGACTGCCCCTTTGGGGCGTAAAAACGCGGCTTCGCCGAATTGTGTAGACGCCAATGGGCTTGCCACGGTGGGGTCGGGGTGACGTCAAGGTTTCGTAAACTGCGTAGCGAATTATTTTTGAGGAGAAAAATAAATGTTGAATATCCCAGCCATTGGCGAGTTGGATTTGTTGTCCCTGGGGGCGTTGGTGCATCGGCTTGACCCAGGAATCATTCCCTTCCGCAAGGCGACTGAGTGCCGGATCCACGTCAGCGGCGGCGAATTCAACGTGGCAGCCAACCTGGCGGACTGTTTTCGTTTGAAGACTGGAATCGCGGCCGCCATGGTAAACTATCCGATCGGTGACCTCATTGCCGAGCGAGTCCGAGCCATGGGGGTCAAACCGTTCTACAAACAGTTCGAGCATGACGGCGTCCAAGGCCCAAACATGGCTACGGTCTATAGTGACCAGGGTTTCGGAGTCCGTGCTCCGGTCGTCTTTTACAACCGCTGCAATGAAGCTGCTGCTCGACTGAAGGCTGGTGATTTTGATTGGAAGTCGATCATGGCTGGTGGAGTCCGCTGGTTCCACAGTGGCGGAATCTTTTCGGCTCTTTCCCAGACAACCCCGGAGTTGGTCATTGAAGGGATGAAGGCGGCGAAAGCGGCTGGCGCAATCGTCTCGTTTGACCTGAATTTTCGAGAGAAGCTCTGGAAGATCTCTGGTGGTTTGGCAACCGCCCAAAAAACTCTCCGCAGCATTGTCGAGAACGTGGATGTCCTGGTCGGGAATGAAGAAGACCTACAAAAGGGGCTGGGCATCCCTGGTCCTGAAGTCGCCGGTAAATCCAAGCTCGATCCCAGCACGTTTTTTGCGATGATGGATCAAGTGGCCAAGCAACTTCCCAGCGTCAAAGTCGTGGCGACGACTCTTCGGGAAGTCCATGCGACGAACCGGCATGACTGGAGCGCGGTGGCCTGGGTGGAAGGTAAGACGTATGTGGCTCCGACTTGCCAGCTTGACGTGATCGATCGCGTCGGTGGTGGCGATGGTTTTGCATCGGGATTCATCTACGGTTTGCTTAACGGTGAGTCACCTGAAGAAGCCTTGAAGCTGGGCTGGGCTCATGGTGCCTTGCTCACCACGTTCCCCGGCGACACGACGATGGCCACGGTCGAACATGTGCGGGCTTTCGCACAAGGTGGCTCGGCTCGGATTCAGCGGTAGGCGACAGCACTCCAGTTACTCGCTCTGAAAGAATGAAGCAGGAAATTATGTCGAAGCACGATATCGGTTTGATCGGTCTGGCGGTCATGGGTCAGAACTTGGTTCTGAACATGGCCAATCACGGATTTTCCGTGGGCGTTTACAATCGCACGGCAGCCACGACCGACGAGTTTGTCGGCGGCCTCAAAAATGAGCCTGCGGACAAAGTTCATCCGGGGACGGTCGATCGGATCGCCGGTTAC
Source organism: Planctomyces sp. (assembly GCA_031387195.1). Lineage (GTDB taxonomy): Bacteria > Planctomycetota > Planctomycetia > Planctomycetales > Planctomycetaceae > SXKJ01. Next base: position 4,106 of record JANNDA010000541.1, read on the forward strand.
CACACTCCGGAGGAGTTCGTCGCCAGCCTGAAATCGCCTCGGCGAGTGATGATCATGGTCAAAGCCGGAGGTCCGGTAGACGCTGTGATTCAACAGCTTCAGCCGTTGCTGTCGCCGGGCGACATCATCATTGATGGCGGCAATTCAGACTTCCGGGACACGAACCGCCGCCATGAAGAACTGAAGGCGGCCAACCTGCGGTTCATTGGGACCGGAGTATCCGGCGGCGAAGAAGGAGCACTCAAAGGTCCGAGCATCATGCCGGGAGGGCATTATGAGGCTTGGCCGTTCGTCAAAGATGTGTTTCAAAAAATCTCAGCCAAGGTCGGTTTGAACAATGACATCCCGTGCTGTGACTGGGTGGGTGAAGCGGGTGCCGGACATTACGTGAAGATGATTCACAATGGCATCGAATATGGCGACATGCAGCTTATCTGCGAGGCCTACTTCATCCTCAAAAACACGCTGGGACTCACCAACGACGAGCTGTATCAAGTCTTCAAAGAATGGAACGAAGGTGAACTTGAAAGCTACCTCATCGAAATCACTCGCGACATTTTCAGCGTGAAAGAGGCCGATGGAACGCACCTCGTCGATAAAATTCTCGACACGGCTCAGCAGAAGGGAACGGGCAAGTGGATGAGCCAGCACGCACTCGATCTCGGCGTGCCCACTACGCTGATCACCGAGTCCGTTTACGCCCGTTGCCTCTCCGCTCAAAAAGACGATCGAGTCCGGGCCTCGCAATCGCTGAAAGGAATCGTGGAGACGAACTTTTCGGGGGACAAGAAGCAGTTCATCGAAGATGTCCGGCAGGCGCTTTACGCGTCCAAGTTATGCAGCTACGCGCAGGGCTATGTGCAACTCGATGCGGCGGCCAAGGAGTTTGGTTGGAAACTGAATAACGGCAATATCGCGTTGCTCTGGCGCGGTGGCTGCATCATTCGGTCGAGATTCCTGGGGGACATCAAGTCGGCATTCGACAAGAATCCGACGCTCGAAAACTTGTTGCTCGATGACTTCTTCCGAGCAGCCGTCGAGAAGGCTCAACCCAGTTGGCGTCGAGTCATCGCAACCTCGGTTCAGATGGGTCTGCCGATTCCTGTCTTCAGTGCGGCACTGAGCTACTTCGATGGCTATCGACAAGCCCGATTGCCGGCCAACCTGCTCCAAGCACAGCGAGATTACTTTGGGGCGCACACATACGAGCGAGTCGATCAACCGCGCGGGAAGACATTCCATACCGACTGGATTCGCGAACGGAAGCAGCCCAGTTGAAGCCTCCTGAATAAGCGGCCGAAGTGGACGTTAATTTTGAGCCCGCTCAGAAACTTCTGAACTCACTCCAGAGTTCGGAGAACTGAATTGAGGCAATGTTTTCATTGAGATTCGCGTCACGCGCTATCTGCCGACACATCAGGAATACCCGTTGAACGACCAGATTCATCAGCTCTATTCCCTTGGTGTTCGCGACCTGCGTGACGGTGCGAGGATCGACACCGAGTCGGTTTTGCCTGTCCGATTTGCCAGTGACAAACGGCTCAGGCCATGTTCGCTTTGGAGAACATGATCGAGCGTGTGATGACCTGTGACGGTTGCGGATTGGGACGACTGCTGCCGCTTCCCAATTCGGCTCAGTTCGCAGAGTTCTATCCCACCGCGTACTACGGCACGCAAGGGGCGAAGTTTGAAGCGCTGACCGAGTTGTTTGGTCCGTCTGCTGTCTTGGCGGCGAGCACGCTTTCTCGCGAACGGCCTACCGGCGGGATCGCGAGTGCTCGATGTCGGATGTGGCCGCGGAACGATTCTCAGTGCATTAGCGCGGATGAGGTGCGAGGCTCACGGGGTCGAGCGGAACTCCGCAGCGGTTCAGGGAATGACGGGCAATGTCCACATTCGATTGGCGGAACATCTCGCTGAGGCCGCATATCCGGAGTCCCATTTCCAATTGGTCGTGCTGTGGCATGTGTTGGAACACCTGCCTGATTTAAGAGGAGCCCTGACTGAGATTCATCGCGTCTTGACCCCCGGAGGACGGCTTGTCGTCGCGGTCCCGAACTTTTCCAGCCTGCAAGCCGAATGGTCTGGAGCCGATTGGTTTCATCTGGATCCGCCACGGCATCTGTTCCACATCCCGGCGGTCGCATTGCGGCAATTGCTCGAATCGTGTGGATTTGAAGTCCGCTCCGAGCACCACTTTTCGCTACGACACAATCCGTTTGGTTGGGTCCAAAGCTGGCTCAATCGCGTTCCCAAGCTGCCTCGGAATGGTCTGTATATCTTGCTGCAAAAACATTCCGTCCGCTTGCCCTTCTCTGCCGGCCGTCGCTGGTTCCTCCGCCTGATGTACTACATGCTGATGCCTTGGGCGTTGCTGTTGAGCATTCGTGATGCTGTCATCCGCCGCGGAGCCACCGTCCACATGGTTGCCGTGCGGCCAACATAGCCCTGAAGAACCTTATTTCAAGACGGAAATGAGGAACCGTTTCAGCGCGGTTTTGTCGATTGGCGAACGATTGCCCACAACGCTGACGGCCATCGCTCCGACCGCATTGCCGATTAGGCCCAGGATGTCTGTCGGCGCGTCTTGGACCATGCATAGCGACGCCACGGCAAAGACGGCTTCTCCCGCGCCGATGCGGTCGGTGAAATGGCTGGCCAAGGCCGGCGCTTCGAGGAAGCCTGCGACCGGGTCGTAGCACACGATTTCGCGCCGTCCGCGGGTGACCATCATGCGGCGGCATCCCAACCGGCTCGCCACGTGTTCCACGATCTGTGTCAACTCTTGCCGGCGCTGGCGGGCTTCCAATCGCTGCTCGTATTCAGACATGAATACGAAGTCCGCTCGGCGGTATTTCGAGATCGTGTTGAACCCTTGGTTGCCGGCGTTGACTTGTGTGTTGATCGCTAGGCACTTCGCGCGGTCGCACAGCAAGTCGATGGCCGTTTGATCCAGCATTCCGTGGCCATAGTCCGTGACAATCACCAAATCGTAGTCCGGCAGCGTGGCCGCTAATCGTTCGTGAAACAACGGGACGTCGGGCGCGTCCGGATCGTGGTCGTTCATCAGATTGACTTCGAACATCTTCTGAAACGGATAACTTTCGATGAACCGGCGTTTGACGATGGTCGGCGCGTTCGGCATTTGGAAAAACGTCGGCGCGACATTGGGGAGTAGCCGCTCGCGAACAAATTCCTCTTGCGGATCTTCCTGGCCAAGGAAACTGAGCAAGTCAACGCTGTCGCAAAAACCGGCGAGGTGGTTGGCGGCGGCGCAGAACGCCCCCGCGAATTTCTCCGTGCTCTCCCATCGAACCGCGAGAATCGGCTCCTTGCCCGCTTTGCCGAGCGTTTCGCAATAGTGGTACTCATCCAAAATGGTTTCACCCAACACGAGCACTTTGAGCGATCGCGCGGCATCAAGGTAGTTCAGCACCGTCTCGACGCCGTGGCGACCGGCGATGTTTGTTAAAAAGTCAGTCGCTTCCGGCGGGAGCTGTGGTAGATGACGGTTGATGAGCGTCGAAGAGCTGAATGTGATGTCTTCGGTGAAGACCATTTCGCCACCGACCGACTGAATCGCATCGGCCTCACGCTGGATGGCCATGGCTTGCCCGCTTTAATGCGGCTCATGGAGAACGTGCCCGATGGGACCGGCAAGCCGATCGTCGTCATCGGCAAAGCGATCCTGATGCGACCGGGCCGGGATGTCTGCCTGCTCGTGACCGGTGTCATTCTGCCAGTCGCATTGGGGGTGGCTGACGAACTGGCCAAGCAGGGACTCAGCGCCGAGGTTGTGAGTTTTCACACCGTCAAGCCGCTGGACGAAGACTGCCTACGTCCAGCATTCGTGGCGTTTCCCATTGTGGCCACGATTGAGGAACACAGTCTCCTCGGTGGTTTTGGCAGCGCGGTGGGTGAATGGCTGAATGATCGGCCCCCATCGGCGAGCCGGCTGCTGCGATTCGGCACGGCGGACCATTTCATGCACCAATCGGGCGATCAAGAGTACGCGAGGAAACATTACGGTCTGACGGCGGAATTGATGGCGGAGAAGATTGTTCGCACCGTTTTGAGTGCTCCGGCTTGACGGA
>JANNDA010000548.1:0-3834 GCA_031387195.1 Planctomyces sp.
CGCTTGCGCTTCGGGCTTGTATGAAACAGAACTTCTCTCGCTTGCGCTTCGGGCTTGTATGAAACAGAACTTCTCTCGCTTGCGCTTCGGGCTTGTATGAAACAGAACTTCTCTCGCTTGCGCTTCGGGCTTGTATGAAACAGCCTGCGGGGGCGAAGGCATCAGAACGCTTCGCCACAAAGGAAATCGGCTGAGCGGTCATTTCGGATCGCAGAACTTCAACGCCATTAGCCCGTAAGCGGTCGCGAGGTTCGGATCACCTTCCATCCAGCGATCGGCGGCGTTGACCCAACTGCCATTCTCTTTTTGCCGCTTGGCCAGAGCGGCGGTCAGTTCCTTGCGCCAGTCGTGCTTCTCGCCCTTCGCGTCCTCGAAGAGATCGACCTCCAACGTGGAGAGAGTCTTCGCCAGCGTGTGGTAGTAGTAGTACAAGCCTTGCTGCTCCAAGCCGGGGTTCTGATCGACGGAGTAAAACTTGCGAATCCACTCCAGCGCGGCTTTGACACGCTTGTCGTCCTTGGTCAGGCCCGCATAAAGCATGCTCTTCAAGCCGGCATAGGTCATGCTGGCATACGACCGCAGGCCGCCGTCCGGGTTCTTGCCTGCTTGCGAGTTTCCGCCCGCCGCCGGCGTGTAATAAAAGCCGCCGTCGTTGACCTTCGCGGCAAACTCCGTCGTGTTGAATTCGCTTTCGAGGTTCTGACAGCGCGAGACGAAGACCAGAGCGTTTTGCATTGCCGGGTCATCCGCCTTCACTCCGGCGGCTTTGAGCGCGTCGAGCAAGAACGTCGTATTAGACAAGTCTGGTCGCTGAGATTTCCCATACCCAGCACCGCCAAACGACGGATGCGATTTGTCGATCCCTTCGGTCTCATCCCATTGAAGTGCGCGGAGAAACTTCTCCGCCTCTTTGATCGTGCTCGTTTGCTTGCCGTCCGAGTTCGCTCCGGCCAGCGCCAGCACGGTCAAGCTCGTTTCATAGTTCTTGTGATTCGTTTCCGGGTGATAGATCCCGCCGTCTTTCTGTTGATAACTCAACAGGTGCTTGAGCCCCTTCTGCAACGTCGGATCGTCCCCCTTCACGCCGCCGCTTTCGAGTCCAAAGCAAACCATCGCCGTGATCCCCGGCTGAGTGTTTGATGTCCAACTGCCGTCTTCGCCCTGAGTGGTCTTCAGAAAGTTGATCGCCTTCTCACGGATCGACTTCAGCGTTTTTGCGTCAGGACCGAACTTGTCGGCGGCGAATGCCAATCGGCTGGAAGCGAGGACTGCTCCGCTTGCGGCCGCGAGAGCACTCAAAAAGGATCGGCGATCCAGCCGCGAAACATCGGACAGGCTGGCCATAGTCGAAAGCAATCGTGTCGTGTGCATGATGACCTCAAGTTCGGAAATGTTTTGAGTCAAATCGTAATTTCGAGTGCGCGCTGAAAATCAGGCGAGCGGTACTACCGGGGGCTGACGCCCAATGGCACTTACTTTAGAGGTGAGGAAAAGACTTCGAGCTTTTGTAGCCCGGTTTTTCAAACCGGGCGGGAGGCTTAGCCCGGTTTGAAAAACCGGGCTACGTAAAGTAAGTGCCATTGGGCTGACGCCACCCCGCTCGCCAGTCACGCCGCGAGTATATCCATGACATACCTCGGATCGTGGGCTCGACAGGGTGATTTTTCCGCCAACAGTGGCGAAAAGTTGTGCGAGCCAGCGAACTCTGACTGATCGTTTCCATTGTGCCACTCTCGACCGATCGGGAAGATCGCCGCTCTGATTTTGACACGACATTTTTCTTCGGGAGTCTCTTCATGAGCACATCAAAAACCTGCCGCTGGGGCATTTTGGGAACCGCCAACATCGCGCAAAAGAACTGGCAGGCGATCCGTCATGCCGAGAACGCCTCGCTGACCGCCGTGGCCAGCCGCAGTGTCGAACGGGCTCAACAATTCATCGACGGTTGCCAAGCGACCGTGCCTCACGATCCGGCACCGCGTGCGATCGGTAGCTACGAAGCGCTGATCTCGGCACCGGACGTCGATGCCATTTACATCCCTCTGCCGACCGGCATCCGCAAAGAATGGGTGATCAAAGCGGCACGGGCGGGAAAGCACGTGCTGGTCGAAAAGCCGGTCGGCTGCAACGCCGTGGACGTCGCCGAGATGATCGCCGTCTGCCGACAAAACAATGTGCAATTCATGGACGGCGTCATGTTCATGCACAGCGCGCGGCTGGATCGTCTGCGGGACACTCTCGATGACGGCACGAGTGTCGGTCGCATTCGTCGCATTTCGTCGGCGTTCACGTTTTGTGCTCCCGACGAATGGGTGAACTCCAACATCCGCGCGAGCGGCGAACTGGAACCGCTCGGCTGCCTCGGCGATCTCGGCTGGTACACGATCCGCTTCACGCTGTTTGCGTTGAACTACCAGATGCCGCTGCGAGTCAGTGGGCGGATGCTGACGAAAGCCCGTCGTCCTGACAGCCGCTCCGATGTGCCGATGGAATTCTCCGGTGAGCTGTTCTTCGACAACGGAGTTTCCGCCTCGTTTTACAACTCGTTCATCACCGAGAAGCAACAGTGGGCGAACGTCAGCGGCACGAAGGGATTTTTGACGGTCTCCGATTTCGTGATTCCCTACTTCGGCTGCGAGTCCGCCTTTGAAGTTCACAACGACGTGTTCCAAGCCAGCGGCTGTCAGTTCGACATGGAAGGTCACACCCGACGCATCGCCGTTCGCGAGTCGAGCAACAACGCGCCCAGTGCGCAGGAGACGAATTTGTTCCGCAAGTTTTCCGAGCTCGCACTCAGCGGTAAGCCGGACAACTTCTGGGCTGATGTGGCACTGAAGACTCAGCAAGTGATGGATGCCTGCATGACTTCCGCGCGACAGGATGGCAAGGTCGTGGAACTGCCGTTGCAGTAATCAGGATGGAGTGTTCCGCATGGAAGTTTTGATCGGACTGGGATTGGCGCTGCTGGTGGTCACGCTGATTGGCCACGGCATGTGGGTCTTCGTCGCGTTCATCATCAACAGCCTGAGCGTTCCAACTCCTGTCAAACTGCCGGTCGCTCCCGTCGCTCCGAGCAGGCGAAAGTGTGCTGGTTGCGGTGCCATGTTCGCCGCGACTTTCAACAACTGTCCTGTTTGCGGTGAGCCGGCGATGCCCGCCGCGACCTTGTCTCCGCAGATCCGACTGAATGGTTTGCAGCAAGAATTGGAGCGGCTGCTGGCGGACAAGCTGGTGACACCGGAGCAGTTTGAATCGGCAAAGGCCATCGTTCAGGAATCGCTCGACCGCCTGAGTCCTTCGTCCGCAGGTGATGCTCACTTAGAAAGTTCCGCAGGCGAGCGGGGCGGCATCAGCCCCCCGGTGCATTCCTCACAGGACCAAGTCACCGACTCCGTCAAACGGCCTGTCGAGATGCTCGATTTTCTCCGAGCAGAAGCGCAGAGCGCCGGGCGAGAGATTCCGTCTGCGACGCTGAACCCCGTTGTGTCGAGCGGCTCGAAGGGGACACCAGCAAAGCTCGATCGAATCGAGAAACCTGCGGAGCCGGAACCAGCGCAAAAGCGCGAAAGGGGTGGGACAGAAATCGGGGCATGGTATCCTCCTGTTGCGGCTACTCTGCCCTTTTCATCAAACCAAAGCGTTTCTGTCAAGAATTATTTCTGATAGAAACAGTCAACAATTCGATGCCTTGTCGCTGCGACAGCAAAGCCCTATTCTCTGACCTGCAGATGCCAGCAGGAGCGCGAAGATGTTGAAGGGATTGGGCGGCCTAGGCGATATGGCCAAGATGATGAAAGCCGCGCAAGAGATGCAGGGCAAGATGGCCCAGATGCA
>JANNDA010000553.1:0-2772 GCA_031387195.1 Planctomyces sp.
TCCGCCAACTCGAACTACCGACACCTGCCGAAACCCTGCTTCGCTTGCTCCCGCGACCGCCAGACTGACGCCGAACAACTTGCCGACGACGCCCGATCGCTTGAAGCGTAGGATGGGGTGCGGAAAATGGGGTTAAACGACTGCACAACTCAATGCCGCAACAAGAACTCATTCGAGTTCAGCAGCGCGTGCTGCAAATCGTAGAAGCCGAGCTTGCGGTCGCCGACTTTCGCGAGGTGGGCGCGGACGAGGTCTCGTTCGGACGTGGTCGGACGGCGGCTGAGGGTCAGCAAATAGATCTGCTCGGCAACTTCGTCATCGCTCTTGCCGCTCGCCAACAGTGCGCTGACGTGACTCGCCGATGACTTGAGGTTCTCGACGATGCCGCGGTTGTTGAGCAGGTGGATCACTTGGCTCAACGACGGATCGTCTTCGCGAGCACATTCGCAGGTCACATCGCGCACCGGCTTCGCGAACGCTTTGAGGAACGGATGCTCGATCGCTCCTTCGGCCAGTTCGACCGCTCGCGTGCCGCGCGGGTAGCCGGGGAATTCTTCGGACACTCCGATGACCCCGCAAACGGCGTCGAGCAGTTGCTCGGCGGTCAACATGCGGGGGACGGCGTGCGTGAAGTACGGGTCGGCATTCGCCGCGAGCTTCGATTGCTTGGCGACCGGGCGAGCGTCGAGTTGATACGTGCTCGAATTCAAGATCAGCCGCAAGACCGGCTTGATGCGAAACCCGCTTTGCACGAACTCGTTCGCGAGTTGATCGAGCAGTTCGGGGTTCGACGGCGGATTCGTGTCGCGGAAATCATCGACCGGCTCGACGATCCCTCGGCCAAACAGGTGATACCAAACTCGGTTCACGGTCGATCGCGCGAAGTACGGATTCTCCGGGCGAGTGAGCCAATTCACGAGGCGTTCACGGCGGTCGTCGTCCGGTCCCAGTTCCCCAGCCGGTTTGTTGTAGCCCGGCATCGCCGAGGCCGGAGTTCCAAACGCGACGGGAGCGAGGTTCACGTTTTTCGTCGGATGCCGCACGTCGCCGTTGCGGTCGAGATAGATGATTTCGTCATCGACCATGAACTGCTTCCCTTTGAACTTCACGCGAGCGAAGTACGCGGCGAGTCCGTAATAGTCGTCCTGCGTCAGCGCCTCGAATGGATGATTGTGGCACTTCGCGCAGCCGATCCGCACGCCGAGAAACAGTTGGGCCATCGCCTCCGCCGCCTCGTCGGGAGTGCGAGCGATTCGATGAAAGTTGGCTCCCGGCTTGTGCAGCGTGTTGCCCAAACTGGTCAGCGTCTCGCGAGCGAACTCATCGAACGGTCGATCGGCTCGAAAGCGTTCGACCATGTAACGGTGAAAGCTATGCACGCCGCGCCGGGTGATCGTGACGTCGCTGCCCCGCATCAGGTCGGCCCACTTCAGCGCCCAGAACTGCGCGTATTCGTCTCGCTCCAACAACTCGTCGATGAGCTTCGCTCGCTTGTTGGGTTCGGTCGAATCGAGAAACCGCCGCGCCTCATCGGGAGTCGGCAAGCAGCCGGTCACGTCGAGAAACACGCGCCGCAGAAAAACGTCATCGCGAACCAACTCAGTCGGGACCAGTTGCAACTCTCGCTGTTTCGCGAAGACATGCCGATCGACGGAATTCGCTTCAGCCGGAGAGCGGAAGACGAACTCCGGATCGCACTGCAAATACGACAGCCGCACGCCGGTGATGCGGTCGAGATACCGCACGAGGAACGCAACTTCCGCCGTGTGATTGAACTCCACCAGCCCATCGCGGTTGACCGTCGCCGTTTCTTTTTCGTTGGTCGAGAAGACACAGAGATCGGTTACGTCGTGCACGGTGCCGTTGTCGAAGTGGGCTCGCGCGACGAGTTGCTGTTGCGGATGCTTCTCCGCCAACCGCCGTGTCCCCGGCAGAACTTCGAGCCGCACGAGCTTCGGAGCCGCCGGCGCGGGCGTCGGTTTCTGCCCGTTGAGTACAGTCGCCGCCGCTGGCAACAGCGATGGACGGCAGCCCTCGTCGATCCAGCCACGCAAAATTTGGTATTCAGCATCGACTCGACGGAACCGCGTTCCCCCTTGATGCGGCACTTCGCCGAGTCCCTTCCTCAAGATCAAGCTCTCGTCCGCCGCGTTCACATTCGTTCGACGTCCGAACTCTTCTCGCGTCAACGTCGTGAAATCGAGCACCGGATCGAAGCCGCGCAAGCTCAAACGAAACCCGCCCTTCCCTTGCGGCGAGCCATGACAAGCTCCCTGATTGCATCCCGCTTTACTGACCGCCGCGATCACGTCCGTTTCAAAATCCACCGGGTCGTTCTTCGAATACCCGGCCACTTTGACCGCAATCCGCGTTGAGCGCTCCCCGTGCCGCACGACAATCTCAGTCGCCCCGTGCCCGCGCGGAATCACTCGACCGCTCGGCGTCACCAACGCCACCGCCGGAGCCACACTCTCATAAGTCGCCTCCCGCGTGAGATCCGCCATCGTGCCGCCTGAAAGCCGCTCGCTGACCAACAACTGCTGCGACGAGCGATGCCCGTAAAGCAACACCTCGGCCGGCTCGGCAAGAAAGTTCGCGATCGGCTCGTCAGCAAACAATGCTGTCGATAGCGCGATCACAGCGAAGAAGACGCTCATTCCCTGCATGGAAATCTCCACCAAAGTATTTCGGCGACTGGCGATGACGCGGTATCTCATCCGGAACGTCAGTCCGAGACAAGGTCGTCAATGATGCAAAAGTAACCCGAAGCGT
>JANNDA010000554.1:0-1787 GCA_031387195.1 Planctomyces sp.
GCCCACCATCGAAAACTATGGACACGAGACCATAGTCCGGGATCATTAAATACAGTCGATGGTTGATCTCGGCCGGTGACCAACGCCTGCACGCTTGAGTGCAACTTGGCCCACCCGCCGTGCGACGCGCTTCCGCGCCAACCTTTCAAGTACGCGGCGGTGCCATCGTTGGGATCAACCAGCCAACGATGTCGTGAGTCCTTGCCGTCATGCGAACCGGTCTCTTCGCCGAGATAGCTCCAATCAGTGGCCGCCAACAATCTCTGACGGATAATCTGCTCAGCCTCGTCATCAGCATCCGCGTGCGATCCACCGCCGCGCGGACCATCCGGGCGATGCAGGTCATTTCGTAGAATCGCTCCAGCCTCGCGTGCCGCTTCGATCGCGGATTGCAATGCATGTTGGTAGTCGCTCATGGCGGTCTGATCTTTCTTCGGTTGGACCTATTTGCTGAGAACATCGAGCGGGCGACAAGTAGACTGTCCTCTGAAGTTCTCCAGTTCGCCGTTCCTTCATTCAGGGTCACTCATTGGTCTTGTCGAGCTTGGCACCGCGACGAATGGCCAACCTGCCAAACTTCGCCGTGATTTGATCCGCCACTCGATCGAGTTCCTGATGACGCTCGCGGTCAGGCTGATCGAAGAGTAGCTGCTGAGAAGCACCGGAATTATTGAATTTGTTGACGCCGAATCCCAGCAGTCGTATCGGCAGATGATGCGACGGGAGGCGTGTCGTCAGCAGTTCGACACCGGCGTCCAGCAATTCCTGAGTGATGTTGGTCGGCTCCGCAAGTGTCAGTGATCGTGAGATCGTCTTGAAGTCTGCGAACCGCACTTTCAACTCCACCGTACGACCCTTGATGTCGTGCCGTCGCAAGCGGCGAGCGACCTGTTCGACGAGATCCACCAACCAAGCTCGCAGCACCTCCATATCGGCGATGTCTTCGGCGAACGTGGTTTCGTTGGAAATTGACTTGGCCTCGCGATCGGGAACCACCTGACGATCATCAATCCCGTGGGCGAGCTGCCAATAGTGCTCACCGGACGAACCGAAGAGATCGTTGAGCGTGTCGAGCGGCATTTGTCGCAGTTGACCAATCGTGCGAATCGCGAGTCGCTCGAAGACTTGGCCGGTGACTTGGCCAACCCCCCACAGTCGGCCGACCGGCAGCGGATCGAGAAAAGTTTGTACTTCATCGGGTTCGACGACGACGAATCCATCGGGCTTCTTCAGGTCGCTGGCAATCTTGGCAACGAACTTGTTGGTGGCCACGCCGACCGAGGCAACGAGCCGAAGCTCCGCGCGAATGCGCTGTTTGATCTGCCGGCCGATTTCGGCGGAGGGACCGAAGATGGATTCGCTGCCGGTGACATCGAGAAAAGCTTCGTCGAGTGACAGCGGTTCGACCAACGGCGTGTACTGCTCGAAGATGTCTCGAATCTGCCGGGACACCGAGGCGTAGTAGTCGATCCGAGGTTTGATAAAGACCGCCTGCGGACAGAGACGTTTGGCACGGGCTGCCGCCATCGCACTGTGAACGCCGAACTTGCGGGCTTCGTAGTTCGCCGCAGCCACGACGCCTCGACCTTCCGCCGAACCACCGACGATTACCGGCTTGCCGATGAGCAACGGGTTGTCACGTTCCTCGACCGAGGCGTAAAAGGCGTCCATGTCGATGTGGAGAATCATCTGCATTCAACGAACTTGTTTCGAGAAAACTCCACCGAGTAAAAGTGGCCGAAGATGTCGTACCGGTTTTTCAATTCTTCCGCTGGAATGAATCGGAC
>JANNDA010000555.1:0-3269 GCA_031387195.1 Planctomyces sp.
CGCTTGCGCGTCGTGCTAAGAGAGGCAATGCGAAGACACAAACACCACGAGGCGTCGCAATGGATTGCGACCACTCGGCAGGACAGCCTCGCTGACCTGAAGACAGACAGACAGAAGGCTTTCATGGACGAGAGCGTTTACACTCGCTTGCGCCGCCGCAAGCCAACCGTTCCTTGGCGGCAAAATCCGCCCGCTCGACAGGTGCGCCGACCTCTTGAGGCGACTGTGTCAACGATTCCTACGTCTGACGGAAACCAAGCATCCATGTATCGCCACCTCGGAGCTCATCTCGATCGCATCAACGGAATCGACGGAACACGGTTCGCCGTTTGGGCACCGAACGCTCGCGAAGTCTCGGTGCTCTGCGATCAGACGCATTGGAAGCACGGCGAGTTTTGGCTCCAAGGGAGCAGTACCGGAGTCTGGTCCGGTTTTGTTCCCGGCATTGCCAACGGGGCGGCGTACAAGTTCGGCATCCGCACTCCGCAAGGAAACGTGATCGAGAAGTCGGACCCGTATGCCTTCGCCGGCGAGATGCGACCGAAAACCGCGTCGATCGTTTATGACCTCGGAAATTTTGAGTGGCACGATGTCGAATGGCGGAAGCGTCGCGAGACGACCAATTGGTTCGAGCAACCGGTCTCGGTCTACGAAGTCCATCTCGGTTCGTGGCGTCGGCCAACAGAACCGGATCGGCTTTATTTCAGCTATCGCGAACTGGCTCACATGTTGGTCGAGTACTGCCAGGAGATGGGCTACACGCACCTGCAACTGATGCCTGTCACCGAGCACCCCTTCGACGGAAGCTGGGGCTACCAAACGACCGGCTACTTCGCTCCCACGAGCCGCTTTGGATCGCCGCACGACTTCATGTACTTCGTCGATTACTGCCATCAGCACGGGATCGGCGTGTTGATCGACTGGGTTCCCGGCCACTTCCCAATGGATGCCCATTCGCTGGGCCGATTCGACGGCACGGCGTGCTACGAACATGCCGATCCGCGTCTCGGAGAGCATCCCGATTGGGGCACGTACATTTTCAACTACGGTCGTTTTGAAGTTCGCGACTTCTTGTTATCGAGTGCCCGGTTTTGGCTCGACGTCTATCACATCGACGGCATTCGGGTCGATGCGGTCGCATCAATGCTGTATCTCGATTATTCGCGGCGCGAGGGAGAGTGGATTCCGAACGTCTTCGGCGGTCGCGAAAACCTCGAAGCGATCCAGTTCCTCAAAGACATGAACACGGTCTTGCACGGCGAGTTCCCCGGCATCATGACGATCGCCGAAGAATCGACATCGTGGGGCGGAGTCAGTCGCCCGGTCTACACCGGCGGACTCGGCTTCAGCATGAAGTGGGACATGGGCTGGATGAACGACACGCTGAAGTACATGCAGCTTGAGCCGATTCATCGGGCGCATCATCACGGCGAATTGTCATTTCGCATGGTCTATGCCTTCTCGGAGAACTTCGTGCTGCCGTTCTCACACGACGAAGTCGTGCATGGCAAGCGATCGCTGCTCTCACAGATGCCGGGTGACTATTGGCAGAAGTTCGCCAACCTGCGGCTACTTTACGGGTATCAATACACGATGCCGGGCAAGAAGCTGCTCTTCATGGGCTGCGAGTTCGGGCAGTGGCTCGAATGGAACTACAACACGGAACTCGACTGGGCGTTGCTTGGTCACGAAAAACATGACGGCTTGCGGCGCTTCGTCGGTGACCTGAATCGCGTTTACCGCGAGCAACTCGCTCTTCACGAAGTCGATTTCGAGTCGGACGGTTTCGCTTGGCTGCAATGTGATGACTGGCAGCAAAGCGTCTATGCGTTTACGCGATACTCGAAGGACCGCAACGATTTTGTGGTGGTCGTGTTGAACTTCACGCCGGTTCCGCGTTTCGATTACCGCATCGGGGTACCGAAGGCCGGTGAGTATTTCGAGATACTCAACAGCGACTCGCAGATTTACGGAGGCAGCAACGTCGGCAATCAAGGCAAAGTGATCGCTGAGAAAGTCCGCGCTCATGGGCAGCCGCAAAGCGTCAAGCTATCGCTGCCGCCGCTGGGCATGTTGGTACTCAAGCCAACGAAGGGCAAACTGACTCTTCAAGCGGGCGGAGCGGCTAAGTAAGTAACCCGAAGAGGCTGTGATTTTATGTGGGATAGGCTTCCAGCCTGTCGTGTTTTTTCGGCGAAATCGACAGGCTGGAAGCCTATCCCACGCAAAAAATCACAAGCTCGAAGCGTCAGCGAGGGCGAGGGCTTCACGAGACTTCCAATTCATCGCGTCATGAAACGCTCGCCCTTGCTGACGCTTCGGGTTACATGGCGTGCCTATCGCTACGCGACGTTCACACCGAGACCGAACTTGTTCGGTGATGCGTCGTATTCTTTGATCGCTTCTGGCAAGAGTTGTCGCAACGCGGCTGCTCGACGTTCGTCGGAAGGATGCGTCGAGAGAAACTCCTTCGGCGTTTCACCTTTGTGGCTGGCGGCGAAGCGTTCCCAAAACTTCGGGGCTTCGTTCGGGTCATAGCCAGCTTGAGACATCAAATGGATGCCCATTTCATCCGCTTCTGATTCGTGCGTGCGGCTGTAAGGGAGCGTGAAGCCGTACTTCGAGCCGACGTTGTAAACCGACATGAAGACTTCTTCTTTTTCAGGAGCCGTCTTCTGTGCAATGACCTGCACGATCTTGCCGACACCTTGCACTTCCATTTGTTGGCTCATCCGTTCGCCGCCGTGTCGAGCGAGAGCGTGCGAGATTTCGTGAGACATCACGACCGCGACGCCCGCTTCGTTCTCGCAGACCGGCAAGATTCCTTCATAGAACGCGACCTTGCCGCCCGGCAGACAAAACGCATTCTGCGTTTGATCGGCGATGGTCACGAACTCCCACTGATAGTCAGCTCGTTTCGACACCGCCGCCAGACGTTGGCCAACGCGCTCGACAATCTCTTTGTATTTGGCGTTCGTCGAGAGCTTGTTTTTTGTCTTGACCTCTTCAAAAGCAGTCAGCCCCATTTGCTGTTCCTGTGATTCAGGAACGAGCAACAACTGGCGACGGTTCGTGATCGGCGTCGTGCGACAGCCCCAGCAAGAGCACAAGGCGATGCCGGCCGTTGCCGGGCCGAACCATTTAAGAAAGTCGCGACGATCGACGGACTCGTTTACGGAAGCATTGAGATTTGAGGTCATGTCCACGTCCTTGTGAACGGAGGGAATTTAAGTAACCCGAAGCGTTAGCGAGGGCGGACGCTTCACAAA
>JANNDA010000556.1:0-6579 GCA_031387195.1 Planctomyces sp.
CAATATCCTGCCAGAGCAAACGCTCGGTCGCGGCTTGCGCAAGATGTATCCGGGTAGCGTCACCGAATATGTGAGCGTCGTCGGCACCGACGCCTTCATGGATTTCGTCGAATCCATCCAGGCCGAAGGTGTCGTGTTGGAACGCCAACCGATGGGCGAGGGGACTGGTCCAAAGACTCCGCTCGTTGTCGAAGTAGATACGCAGAACACCAAGAAGGACATCGACACGCTCGACATCGAGATTCCGGTCATGACGGCTCGCATCTATCGCGAATACAAGAACCTGAACCTGCTGACGCCCGCGATGTTCGATCATGCCAAAGTGCCGTATCAGCAATTCACCGCCGAGCAGCAGCGTGAGATCGTCTTCAAGGACATCACCACCGGCCAAGTCACACACACGACCGTGCTGGACAGCGCCGGCATCGCGGACTATCGCAGCGTGATCGGCTATTTCGCGCAAACCATCATGAAGGATTTGCGATTGGTCAGCGGCTACGACGTGCTGTATCCCAAGGTCAAGTCATTCGTGCAAAACGATCTGTTCGACATGCCCATCGAACTGGAAGACCCGAACACACTGCGGAACCTCTCCGAACTGCAAGCGACCAAGACGATCATTGAAGGCTTCAAGAAAGCGATCAACGCGCTGACCGTGCAGGACAAAGGCAACGCCGAAATCCGCGACCGCATCAAGCTGCGCAACACGCGACCGTTCGTCACCAAGGACCAAGGCTTCTTGATTCCGAAATTGAGTGTCTTCAACCGCATCATCGGCGACAGCGGTTTCGAGTTGAAATTCGCGGCGTTCCTGGAGGGCTGCCCCGACGAGATAGTGTCCTATGCCAAGAACTATTTCGCGGTGGGCTTCAAGCTGGATTACGTGAACGCCGACGGGAACATCTCCAACTATTACCCCGACTTCTTCGTGAAGATCAGCGTTCAAGAAGTTGTGATCGTCGAGACGAAAGGCCAGGAAGACCTCGACGTGCCACTGAAGATGGCGCGCCTCAAACAATGGTGTGACGACATCAACCAAGCCCAGAATGCCGTCCGATACGATTTCGTATTCGTGGACGAAGAAGGCTTCAAGAAATACCAGCCAGCGTCATTCGCAGCCCTGATGAAATCCTTTCGCGATTACAAGGCATAACCATTCATCGCTTATCGAGCCGCCTCGCTCGATGGAAGCCGACCAACTTGAACTTGAAGTCGTCCTTGCTCAGCAAAACCATACGATCTATTTCACTCCGGACCATCGCCAAGACTTGCTGACGGTGATTGCGGCGAGCCAACTCAGTTGTGGCCAGTCTGCGACCGAGCCTCAATCGCGAAGCCTGTCATCATCACCACGGCCAGACGGAACGACGATCGAACGAACGTAAGAACGCTGTTCGAGGCAGTGCTTAGTCCTCAAACAAGCGATGTTCCCCAACCCCACCGAGCTTGCCTCGGTGGGGTTGGGCTTTTGCACTACGAGTGGTTTCACCTGAAATACGTCACGTAGTGCAAAAGCCCGCGAGCCACCGAGGCAAGCTCGGTGGGGTCGCTGGCTTAAGGCTTAGGTTGAGCCAACTCGCGTCTGTTTTTCGGCGGTAAACTCGTGATAGAATCCGGCCATGCGCACTCAACGAGCATCGCCTTCCGAGGGGCCATTTCGCAGGAGTTCCGGATCGTGAGTCAAAAACCTTATGTGTGTGAATGCAACGGCGTGCTCCGCGTCGGTGAGGCTGACATTTCTCTGGATTCCGTCGTGATTGCGTTTCAAGACGGACTCGCCCCGGAAGCGATTCAGCTTCAGTATCCGGCACTGACGTTGGAGGAAGTTTACGGCGCGATCACGCATTATCTGGCGAATCAGGCAGCCGTTGACCAGTACTTGGCTCGACAGGCTCAACTTTGGAGTGACCTGCGGCGAAGCAGCGAACGGAAGCCCAGCCCGGTCGTGACTCGCCTTCGAGCCATGCGTCAATCGGCGGTCGGGGATCTCGCATGAGTCGCCCGCGCTTTCTGGCTGACAACGACCTGATGGACCAAATCGTCCTGGGCGTGCTGCGACGCGAACCCACCGTCGAGGTGACGCGACTGCGGGAGGTCGGCTCGCCAAAGTGGCCGACTCCGCTGTGCTGGACTATGCGGCGCGGGAGGGATTCATTGTGGTTTCGCACGACGTCAACACGATGCGCGCGGCTGCCGTCGAACGCATCGATTCTGGTCAAGACATGACCGGCTTGCTGCTCGTGCATCAACGATCTCCTGTCGCCGAAACGATTGAAGAGTTGATCCTCATTTGGATCGCCAGTGACGACACCGAATGGTTGGGCGAAATTGCGTTCTTGCCTTTGTGAGCGTCGGCCATGAGCACTCAACTGACTCCCGAATTGCAACAGATGGTCGAAGCCCAAAATGGTTGCGCCACGGTCGATGCCGACGGCCAAAGCTACGTCGTGATGCGATCCGAGCTTTACCGCGAACTGCTCGGCATCGGCACTGAGGCAGACTACGAGGCGTCGTTGCAGGCGATCCGAGAGGGTTGGGACGACGTCCAAGCCGGTCGAACGATTTCGCTCAATAGCTTCTTCCAGGAGTTCGACCGCAAACATGGCCTTTCAGGTTGAACTGTCGCGCCGGGCCACCAACGACATCGAGGAAATCTTCCACGACATCGAAGTCGAGTCCGACGCTCCCATGAATGCCGCTCGTTGGCGGCGTGGCCTGGAAAAACAACCTCTCCGGCTAACGTACTTGGCCGGCAGCATGCCCTTTGCCGAAGAGAACCGCCACGCACCGTGCGAAGTTCGGCAGATGCTCTTTGGCAAGTTCCGCATTCTCGACACCGTTCAGTCCGAGGTTGCCATCGTGCTGACAATCCGGCACGGGCACCGATTGCCAATCTCCGTAGCCGAACTCAATCGAATCTGGAAGCAGAAGTGAGTTTGATGGCGCGATTCCAACAGAGTCCTTGCTCAGCGAGACCACACGATCTATTTCACCAAAACGCATCGCCAAGACTTGCTGACGGTGATCGCGGCGAGCCAACTCAGTTGTGGCCAGTCCGCGAACGAGCCTCAATCATGAAGTCTGCAATCATCACCACGGCCACCCGGACCTGACCCCTGCGCTTGTGAGGGTCACCATCAGCGGGAAGTTGTCCGAGTGCTGAGGCGCGGTCTCCGCGTCCCAATGTCGCGCCGTCCGCGAGCACGGCAGCAAGGTGATCGAGAAGACGGAGAGGCGATAGAACAGGTCTTCTCGAAACGTCCCGGCCGAGATGGTTTTCTCCAGGTCGCGATTGGAGGCGGCGATCACGCGGACGTCGACGGGAATCTCGCGATGATCGCCGACTCGGCGGATCGTGCGAGAACCGGTGCCGGTTCCGCTGGGCGATTGCAGGACTCGCAGCAACTTCGCTTGGGTCTCCAAATCGCATTCGCCGACTTCATCCAAAAACAACGTGCCGCCGTCGGCCAAGTCGAAGGCTCCCTTTGTTTTCGCTGCTGTTCGCACTCCCAGAACGTGCAACTTCAAAGCCCGCGCTTCGGGCGACTTTTGCGGATTCGCCGCGCCCGTCAACTTTTGATGTGAGTCCTGAAGAGCTCCAGAAGACGGTCCTTGATCGGGTCGTGCATGTTGGTGAGGCTTTCCGTGTCGATGACTTCCTCGAACGCTGACATGCCGGACATTTCAGTGCTCTGAATGATCAACTCGTCGGAAGGGCGGATCGTGGAGACGGGGAACGTGATCTTGACGAGCGGGAGTTCGCCGAATTCGTCGCAGCGGCCGGAGCTCACTTGAAAGCGGAGGCCGTCTAAAAGCTGAGTCACCCCTGGTCGGTTGGTGATGGTCAGATGGAGCACCAGAGAGTGCAACAGGCTCTGTTGCAACTCGGCGGCATTTCTTCGGGCGAGCGGCGCGGACAGCAATTCGCGCAGGCGTTGTGGTCCAAAACCGGGGATGTTGAGTATCCAGGTCAGCGGAGAAGTCACAGTGATGGTCTTCTTCTCATCGCCGTTGACCGCTTGGTATTCGTACTCAGCGGGAGTGAATTCCACTGCGGTGTTCTGGATGTCGAGCGGTGAATCGAACTCTTCACGCAAGTTAAATGACTTCGTGCGAGCCAGAGATTTGTAGAGTTCCTGCAATTGCCGAAAAGGCTTGTCGGTGTCGGTCGTTCCCTGTTTGGTCCCTCCGCGAATGAATTCGCCGAACACTTGGCGTGGCTGAATCAACGGAGCCAGCGTGGCCAGGTACATCTTGAGTTCGGCGGTCAAGGTGTCCGCAACAGCTCTGGTCAGCTTGCGCAACGTCAATAGCTTGGGGATATCTAACGTGTGGTTCATGGAAATCCTCATCAACCGAAAACACCAAAATGACCGAGCGAAATCAGCTTGGGTCGGGCTATCGCGGAATGAAGTACAACACCAGCGTGATCACCAGCAGAACGGCGGACCAACGAACGGCATCCCAGAGGCGAGAATCCCAAGCGAGTGGCTCAATCGTTCCTTGCAGGGGGATCTTTTCCAGTGCGCGAGATTCCAGGGGCACAATCAACCGCGCCAGGTCACCGGCCCATTGACGGCGAAAGTCTTCGGTGGAAATCCCGATCGGGATCGGCGTGTTGAGGTGTTCGGAGAACGCATTCCCGATGTCACCCTCGAAACCCAAGACCAAGCAGAGATACCACAACTCGGCGACGTTGGGTGTGGACGATCTTTTCGCTTCCGTTTCCCAGTCGTAATAGAACCGCCAAGCGCGGTCGCGGCTCGCGTAGAGTTCCCATTCCAGCGTGATGCTCTGCCATTGCGGGTTGGCCACCGTCAGGACTTCGTCCAGCCAAAACACGAGCACTCGTTTGGACAGAGTCCATTCGTCTTCCCGCACGCGGCTGCCGGATGCGGCGGCCTGACGATCGGCTTGATCGAGCAGCGATTTGAGATCGCCACGAGCCTCTTTCAGGTCGGCACTGCCGACGCGAACGCGATCCACCAAGTCGATGGTGCGACGAATAATCGGATTGACCAGCAAGGAAAATTCAGGCGTCATCGCGTCAACTCTGGGGGCAAGGCGAACAGAGCAAAGACCATCTTCACGACTCGGCCGTCGTTGAGCTTCAATTTGATTTCGTGAGTCCCATCGATGCGACCGTCGATCTGGCTGTCATTGATGCGAATGCCCAACGCCAGCGTGTCTTCGACGTCTTTCCAGGCTTGTGCGCGGCGATCGACTTTGAAGTACGTCCAGTTGCGACCGGGCAAGGCGCGCGGCGCGGACGGATCGGGTTCGGGTTTCACTCCGGATTGAGCCCGCGCGAAGATCAAATCGACCTGCCGCGAACTGCCGACCTTCATGTTTAAGTCGCCGCCCATCAGCTTCACGACTTCCTGGTACGGCAACGTGCTTTCCACACCAACGTAAAATCCCCACGCTGGACCCAGCCAATCTTTTTCCAGCTTCACCTGCATTTGCAGACCGGCTCCCTCGAATACCCGCTTGATCGGTTCGGGCGGACGGTCATCCCCTTCGATCCAGCGTTTCACGGCCCAAAAGCAGGTGCCTAAATCGTCGTGGTCGTACAGCGGCAGCGACGGCATGCGGCGATCCGGGCGGAAGATCGCCAGCATCCCGGCGACGCGGCACAGCTCCATGTAGGCCGTGACTGGATGGATGCCACGGACGAGCCGTAGGTTCGACAGATAGCCCGAGGCCGTATTCAGCGAGTGCAATTGGAACAGCAGTTCCAAGTCTTCGCGATGTCCGCTTTCGAACGCGACTTTGCGGTCAAACATCCGCCGGGCATCTTGTTCCACTCGGCTGCCGATAAAATTTGCCAGCGAGTCGATCACGTCGTCGCGCAGCACGGGCCAGGCATCGCAGGCCAACAGCGGCGGGAAGTATTCGCGGTCAAGCTCCGGAGGAGCTTCCGCCCGCTCACCGCGCATCAGACGAAAGATCGGAATTGTCTCGTACCCCGTCAGCGAATCGGTATCGAGCAACAGCTTGAGATTGCCCCAGCGCAAGTCGATAGTCTGCGGTCGGCCGGCATCATTTTCGTCTTCGACTTCCTGCGGGATCGCGCTGTAGCGGACCTCTTGGTCCGTGCCGACGGCGCTCACGTTACTTTGTCCCAGCTTGAGATGCGGAATGCCCAAATGCACCATCAAGCGGTTCTGTCGATCAAACGCTTTCGGCGGAATGTCCAACGGCGACAGGTTGGCGTCTTCGGGAAAGCAGACTTGAGTCCCATCGCGCAGTCGCAGATGACATTCGCGCAACACGATTCGCCAGTTGGCCAGCGCGTCGGTGTCGATGTCGATCTTCCGCACGCCATAGGGATACGGGCTGCTCCAGTCGTGCGTGCGCGTCACCAAGTCTCTCAGGCTGCGTTCCGCCGCCTGAAAATGATGAGGTCGCAGAAAGATGCCTTCTGCCCAATGAACCGCATGGTTCGTCATGTTTGTTCGTCTCGTTACCGAATCGTGAACTTCTCGTCTGGTGCATCAGGTTATGGCAACCCCCAACCAGCTTCCAGCGAGTCAGGCATTCTCGGAGGGGGCTTCAAGTTAGCACGACGCGCAAGCG
>JANNDA010000567.1:0-2731 GCA_031387195.1 Planctomyces sp.
GGAACTCGAACAGCCCGCTGTCGCCACCGTCTTTGGCCAGCGAGGCTTTGAGCTTGGCCATGTTGATCGGCTTCTCAGTGAAGAGGATTGCCGTGCGGACGTCATCAAACACTTTGACTTGATAAGCGACAACGCTGCCGAGTTTCACCGGCTTGTCGTTGACGAGCAGTTTGCCGGACGTTTCCAACTTCGGAGCATCGGTCAGTTGCTTTGTAGGCTTATCGCGACGAGTCAACACGGGTAGATCAAAACTGATTTCGCCGGTGATTGTGCGACCGAAGAACTCTGAGGCTTTCTTCGATTTGAAGGTGCCGCGTGCTCGCCCCTCTTCGACGATCGCTTCACCGATGAGACCACTGCTACTCGCGCTGCCGATCGTTTGGGGAGCGGTGTAGCTCATTTTGTCGGGGCGGTCTTGATCGTCGAGTTCGAGTGTGATTCGCGGCGACGAGATTTCGAGTCCCTCATCCGTTCCAGTCTTCTGGAGCGCTGCCAACAGTGATGCTTGTCGGATCGGCTTTTCGGTGGCGACGACCTTCGTTACCCAGCGATCGTCAGAGATCACTTCATAGGCGATGAGATGCGGCAACGCGATCGGCTCGTCGTTGGCGATGACCTTCGCTGCGTTCGGAAGTTTGTCGAGCTTCGCGATGTCACGCTTCGGCTTTTCGACTCGCTTCGGTTCGACGACCGGTTTCGCCTCTGCTTTCGCTTCGCTGCTGTCGCTGTCGGATTTCGACTTCTTCTTGGCCATTTTCTTTACGGGTGTTGGCTCATCGCCCGGATCGCCCTTCGGTTTCGATTTGGTATCCGTGACCTTCGCTTTCGGATCAGTCTTGCCAGGTTCGAGCTTCACTCCGATGCCGATCAGCATCAGGTTTACGTCGGCCAGGCCGGTATCGACGAAGCTCAGCGTCAGTGTCTTGCCAGCTTTCTTGAACGTGACGTTGCCAGAAGTCTCGTCGATTTCATCATCGTCGTCCGCTTCCCATTCGGCGGCGAGCAGTTGATCGCGCACGAACTCAGCCGCTGTTTGTCCTTTGCCTGCGGGCAGCTTGATTTGCAGAACATTGTCGCTGGTCTGAGTGACCTTCTTCGCGCCGTCGGGAACGGGGATGCTGACCGCGTCTTTCGCGGCAGTGGCCTTGGTCTTCGCCGTCCCTTTGGCACCCTTCGTCAATTTGTCCAAGTCGATGCCGCTGTCTTCGAGAGCGGCACCGACGGCACCCTTAATCAGGGCATCGACTTCTGGAACTCCATCGCCCGACTTTGCCGCCGGTTTCTTGAGAGCGTCACCGACCGCCCCTTTTATCAGCGCATCGACGTCTGGAAACGCGTCGTCCGACTTCGCGGCCCGTTTCTTTGCGACCTTTTTCGCGGCAGCAGCTTCTGCCTCAGCCGCTTCTTCCCGAGCTTTCTTTTCTGCGACAAACTTTTGGACGGCGGCTTTCATGCGTCTGTCCGCTTCCACGACTTCCGCAACCGTTTGGTGTGTCACGTCGCCTTGCGTCTTGTCTTCGTTCCGATCCATTTTGAGCGTCAGGACATCTTTCGCAGCGTTGAGAAAGACCAGCGTCTTGATCGGACGATCAGAATTATCTTTGATGACGATGAGTTCGTCGGTCGTCGGCTTCCAACCCATCTTCGCAAGCCGCTGTTGATAGAACTTCGCGACGGCGTCGTACCCATCGGGCGACTGAAAGAGGAGAGTTTTACCAGTGCCGGCGAATCGGACGTTTGCGGCATTCGGTGGTGCGGGAATGTCCGCCGACAGGACGCTCGATGTGTACGAAACGAAAACCTTACCTGCCTGCGTCGGATGAGCTGCGGCGGAGACGTTTAGTTGAATCGCGTTCCGCTTGAACGTCATCTGTACGGAGTCGTGAGGTCTCGTTGGTGCTCCAAACAGCTCCCAACCGGAATCCACCAGCAGCTTGCGAATCGCTTCGCCCGCATCAACCGCCTTGAGATCGGTCGAGTAGGCCACAATCGTATCGCTGGATTGCGTCGTCTTGGCTCCCTTTACGACCGGCAATTTGCTCAGCTTCACGTTTCCGAGATTGTTGATGGAGACTTGCGAAGACTGCTTGTCGGGAGTGCCACCGGGATAACACATCACCGAAACGACGAAGGTCGATTTCTGATAATTCGTCTGAAAGTAGGTTGTCTCCGTCTTGCTGCCAGGCTGCTCCTTCCAACCCAACTTCACGAACTGCTTCTTCTGGAACTCCATCGCGGATTTGATGTCTCCGCTAGTCTCGTAAAACACATTGCCCAGTGATTGCCCGGCGATCACTTTCGCCCCTTCCGGCATTGGCCACGTCTGAAGGTCGATGGTCTTGGTGATTTCTTCCACCGTCGCCGCGTCTTTCACGAGATCCTCGGCCGCGACGACCGTCGATTGCAATGTCATCGGGTCCAATACGGTACTTACCCCCAGCGAAACTCCCGCTACCAGCAAAGTGGTCCGCATCGAAATCGTCCAAGTCAGCTTTCTCATGATGGTCCCCTTTGATGTGCGGTTCGCGTGAAGTGGATCACTCACTGAGCAATCACGTAGTAGCTTGCCAATCAGCAGTCACTTTCTTCAATCTGCACTTTCCGACAACGGTCGGTTTTCGAGCTGGTCTGTTCAAGAGCGTGGCTCTCCGGGGAGAGTTCGGGTTGTCTAACGACCTGAACCGAGTCCGACGGAGAGCCACGGATGGCAGTCTATCGCGCGCCGAAGGAA
>JANNDA010000639.1:0-2598 GCA_031387195.1 Planctomyces sp.
GTAGTCCCAAGTTCCGTCGTGCAATGTACGAGTCGAAATGTTGCCAGCCGTGCGTGCTATCGACAGAAACGGCACCCCCTTGTGAATGATGACACGGACAGGACTTTGAACCTCGGCTCCATCGGTGACATCTTCGGAAAGACCATGCGGGTAATAGATGAACGGCTCAGCGGAACTGGGATCGCGAGGAGTTTCGGCAAAGTATGTCGGAGCCAGTTCGCTCAGTGATTCCGGATAGCGGTGGTGCTGACGATGAAAATCAGCAAGAGCCAGCAACAGCATCGTGGCGCGGAATGATTCCACTCGATTGATCACCGGGTTTCCGACCGATAACCCATTCGCCACGTTCGGCGGCAGCAAAGTCGTATGCGCCATCACCATTTCTTCCGACGTCCAGCCGATTCCAGTGTCCCGCAAACGGGTCGGAGACAATGGCTGGTTCGCCGAAATCAACCGCGTCAGTTCTTCGGCACGAGTGACCGCGAGAGATGACAACCATCGCAGCACACGCTGCGAACGCCAGCGTTCCCAGAACATCGCATTCCAGGCTGTTCGCAAGACGGCGATTTTCGCGTCCCTGTTCTGACCTTGAGGCTCGCTGAGTTTGGCGTATTCCCTCAACCTCTCGTCGAACTTCAAGATCTCTTGCGCGTTGAGAAATTCATATTGAGCCACGTAATGCATCGCTTCTCGACCAACGGCAATTTCTTCCAGATTGCGAATCGCCACGCGGATGCGATCACTCGTCTGTTCCTTATTCCGGCCCCAGTCAGCAACTGCTTTCAACAGGCGACCTTCTTGATTGGATGACCTGGTATCGAAGAACAACTCTTGCGGCGATGTGGCTCGGAGATCAAAACGTCTCTGCAACTCGAAGGCGATCAAAACGTCGTCCCAAGTCTCGTCAAGATTGCCGGTACGCAGCGATTGCTGAGCGTGTTGAACCATCAACAACGGCAACTTCGCTATTCTTTCCGGATACCACTCTTGGGGGCGAGCCGGAAGATCGGCTTCGATCAAAGCCAGAGGCACTGGCGGCCTTCGGTGAGCCTCTCGCAACAACGGCACCGTGGCAACATGCTGCGTCAGCCAGTCGCGATGAAAGCTCGCATACGCTTCGGCGTGAATTTGGTGGTCGGTCCAATCGGCATGTTCTTGCTTCAGCCGCGTTTTGCGAGCGGCGTAGGTTTCTAGTTGATCTTCGCCTCGCTCAATCTCCGCCAACGCGCGGCGATAAACAGCAAGCGTTTCTTTTTCGGCGGGCGTGAGCCGAGCCAGAACTTGCGGAGTCTCGTCCCATTCGGCTGGAAGCGTCACCGTCGGGATTTGAATGACTCGATACGTCGCGCACGTGACCAACAGCAAGAGGATGGGAACTCCCAATCCCAACGCGAACCGCCAACGAGCGACTCGATCACGGCGTTCTTCAATCCAGTCGTTCGCTCTCAGCCACGTCACGAACAGCCCGATCACCGGCCACGCACCGACCGACCACCAGGTCGGAGCCAGCCACAAGGTCATCAAGTAGGACCACATGATTCCGAGCACCGTCAGCAACAGACCAACCGCCATCGCGACGACGGTGCTACGAAATAGCATCGCGGCGAATTGCCCGGCGGAGTAACAGACGAATGGCCCGATCAAGGCCGAGGCCCATTCAAATTGTGAGTCAGCGAGACCTTTTTGAAACGCTTGCAGATTGTTCGCGCAGAGCCAGTAAACGCCGAACGTCATCAGCACCACAGCGGGAAGCCACGTCACCTGTCGGCTCAACCACACGAGGCGAGGCGAGCAACCTCGTTCGGTGGCGAACCGAAATCGGTGGCCCCACTGCTCCGACGCAAATGTAAAAAGGCCGCACAGAAAACTGCCAATGAAGTAAGGCAGCATCAGTGCGTGCCATTGGTCGATCGTCGGAGTCACTCTCAAACAGCAGCCATACCACAGCAGCACACCGCCGATCATCCAGCGCGCGTCACGCCATCCGAGCCACATCAGTCGCGACCAGCCGACTTGACGCTGGCCGAGATACGGCAGCAGGTCACCACCAGCGGGATAACTCGGAGCGAGGTCCTGTTTCAGCCCGAATCGCCAGCGTGGCAGTCGCAAGCGATCGTCATACCACCGCTTGCCGATGACGATGTCCGCAACGGCGATCAACGCGAGCATTATGAACCGCATCACGAAATAGAGCCGATCATCGTGAAGCAACAACCCGAAGCCGCGCTGACCCGAACTGAGATTTGGCAGTGCAAGGTAGATGAGGAAGGTATGTGCTGAGATGGCAACGATCACCGCCCAAAGCGGCTGCCGAACCAGCAGCGAAGCCAAAATGCTCCAGACAAAAAGTTCGGCCATGTAGAGCACGCCGTAAGTGCCGAACCACGTACTGGTGCCCGGTGCTTTCTGATCAAAGAGCGCGCGAACCAGAAATTCGAGAATACCGATGCGAATCACCATCCAGAGAACGAGCGACAACAACAGAGTGCTGACTGCGGCAAAGCCGACTTTGGACCAGAAGACTTGTCGCTGATTCGCGGGGAGCACTTTCTGAAAATCGAAGGTGCCCGCTTCATGCTCGACCGAAAACATCGTCGC
>JANNDA010000653.1:0-6990 GCA_031387195.1 Planctomyces sp.
ACTTGGGGCGACACGCCGTCACCGATCGAGAAGTATTCTGGTCCGACAAGTCGTCGTGCCCTACAAGCATCTGTGTCCGTGGAAAGGAAAAGCCCGGAGGGAGAATCTCCTTCCGGGCTCGACTCCGATCCTGATTCCGGCAGAAAGGCGGAATCGTTAGGAAATGGAAGTCGGGATGACAGGATTTGAACCTGCGACTTCCTGCTCCCAAAGCAGGCGCTCTAGCCAAGCTGAGCTACATCCCGAAACGAGGCGGGAAGTCTAGGTAGGACCATGAAGAGCGTCAACAAGCTGCTTCATGTGAAAGTGAAATGGAACACCAATCTACGCGGCACGTCGGACCACACGCAGGACTCGCTCAAAGTCATCGTTAGAGCTGAATGTGATCACGATCTGTCCCGACTCTTTTCCTTTCAGCTTAATCTCCACCGGAACACCGAGGAGGTCACGTAGTTGGCTTTGCAAGGAGACGACGTGTTGAGTGGGTGTTGTCTTCGATGTTGCTTTCGCCGCCGAGCTGAATGGGACTGTCTCCTCTGCAGACTTCGTGGATGCCAAGATCTCGCGAACGGCAGCCTCTGTGGCACGAACTGATAATGATTCGGATTCGATCCGCTGGCAGAGTGCCAATTGACTTGTGGCCGGTAATGAAAGCAGTGCGCGGGCGTGGCCGGCGCTGATCTTGTCCGCGCGGAGCGACTGTTTGACTGCCTCAGGAAGGTCGAGCAATCGCACCATGTTTGAGACAGTCGAACGATCCAAGCTGAGCTGCTTTGACAGCTCTTCGATTGTCCGCCCGAACCGCTGCAAGTAGTCCTGAAACGCCTGGGCCTTTTCCAGGACGTTGAGGTCTTTGCGTTTCAGGTTCTCTTCCAACGCGACTTCAGAAACCTGCTGGTCTTCCAGGACAAGCACTCGGCAGGGAACCGTTGATAAGCCCGCCTTCTTGGCGGCCAACCAACGTCGCTCGCCGGCGATCAGTTGCCAGCCGCCGTTTGGCGAAGCCCTCACCAACAATGGCTGAAGGACGCCGTGTTGCAGAATGCTGTCACTTAGCTCACGTAACGCGGACTCTTCAAACTCGGTGCGCGGTTGGAACGGGTTGCGTTCGATCGCGTTGATCGGAACCTGTCGTAGTTCACCAGGCGGAGTGGCCGCCGAGGCGGTACCGGGCAAATGAACGGCTTCTGGGGAGTCGTCATCCGAGCCCAGCAAAGAGCTCAACCCACGCCCCAAGCGTTTGCGAATTTGAATTTGATTTTCGACCTGATCCATTGCAATGACCTCTGACTGACTTCCATGACCTATCCATACTCCCGATGAAGCAAATCGCTCTCTTCGTGAGGGGCGGAGTCTTACTGGCGAAAGAGCAATGACCTCAATATCTGTTTCTGCACGGTCATTCGAACGGGCGCTCGCCTGGCTTCAGCACCGATTCTTATTAGCCCGACGCGCAAGCGAGGGGCGGGCCACGAAATCCCTCGCTTGCGCGTCGGGCTAGTATGACTCGGATCATCGCGGCCAATTTGGCCGTCAACATCGAAGAGGCGTTTCACGTGAAACTAGGCAAGAGGCATCGGCCTCTGCGGAGTGTTCCACGTGGAACGCGAACGGCTACTTCACTCGATAGAGTCGGACTTCGCACTTCACTCGCTCGGCCTCAAGCCGCGACGGCTGGGCTTGATCGAGCAGTACGAAATCGCTGGCGGCATACGGCCAGTGTTGCACCAACTCCAGCCGCGCGGCGTGTTTCGTGACTTGCACATTGAACGCAATACTGCGATCCGCGTGCGGTCCTGTCACCAAGAACGTGGGCAGGCCGGTCGAGGGGGCGTCCGGTTTGAGGAAGTCCAAGCTCCCCGCCGGTGCGACAGCGAGATCATCCGCCGGCAAATGAAAGAACAACCCCGGTTCCGCGAAGACGTACAACACCGCTCGTTTACCGCCGACATCACGTAAGCCCTCTTTAGCCGCCGTTCGCCGAGCTGTCTCCTGAACTTGCAGAGCCAAGTCTGCCAACGTGTTTCGTTGCTGCCATCCTAAGACCCAAAAGTTCTGGCGCGGCAACGGCAGGTTGACGAAGAGGGGGACGATCCCCAACGTCAACAACACGAGAGACCAAAACAAATAGCTGATCTTGCGTGGGAGAATTCTCAGGTTCTCGAATCGCGTGGCTCCAAAGAACAGCCACGTTCCGACCAGCCACGCGGCCTCTAACCACGGCATCGCTAGCCGTGGATAGGGACGATACAGCGGAGTGGTGAGCGTCAGCCCGATGAACCAAGCCGCCAACAACCACTCGGCTTGAGTGAGACGAAGTTGATTTGAAGTTGGGAGCGTCGGTGAAGACTGATTGAACCAAGCTCGAGAGCGACTTGGCGAGATATGAATTCGTACCAGCAATATGACCGCGATCCACGACACGCCGGTCGCACCACGAACGCTGAAGAGTTGGCTGTTGTGATGTCTTACGAAACCCTCCCACCAACCTGCAAAGCCCACAACATACTGACGATGGTTCGTAGCGACTTGCGAATAGCCTTGAGGCAGCGACCACCAAAACGGACTCCACACAGCCAGCGCGGTGGCGGCGGCGAGTCCCCAAAGGATCAAGCGACGACCGAGTTGCCGTTCTTCGCGCGAGGCGAATAACGACCAAGCCAACAATCCACTGAGGCTAATGGCTAGCGGCAGCCAGCCGTTGTACTTGGTCCACCACGCGAGGCCGGTCACGACTCCCGCGATCACGGCGCGAGCGGGATTGAGTGTGTGAAATGCTTGCTCAAAAAAGTAAACGGCCAACAGCAACCAGAAGCCCAGCGTCACGTCGGTCAGTGCCGAACGGCTGAAGAGGATGTGATAGTCGCTCAACGCGGCCAGCGCGGCGGTGGACAATCCCGCCGCGGGACCGAACCAATTTCGAGCGACCCACCAGATCAGCGGCACGGTCAGACTGCCGAAGACGAGCGACGGGACCATCGGAGCCCACCGCGTCGGACCGAACAGCATCAGGCTCCACTCGATCAACGCCGGTAGCAACGAGGGCGCGTAGAGATGCCGGTCGGGATACTGAAAGCCGCTGTCCGGGCACCACAGGTTCGAGGCATAGACCCCTTCGTCGAAGTGCTCGACCGCCATCGCGGAAGGGAACGCGACCCGCACCGCGATGCCAATCAGAAACAGGACGAGTGCGGCCAGCAGTTCATTTCGAGTCAGTGCCGAGTTGCTGGATTCTGAATCTGAAGGAGTGTCATCGGAGTTGGAAGAACGAGTCATTGATGGGGCCACGAATGAGACAGGCGAGCGCGTTCAACGCAAGACGGCATCGAACAACTCGTAGGCGGCTTTGCGCATCTCCGGCGGGAAGTCGTGTTCGCAATCGGGATGCTCGATGTGCAGGCGGTCAAGGTGGCCGTGGAGTTTGAAGACCGGTCGAGCGGCAGTGGCGATGCGATCGACGCTGGCGGCTTGGAAGTTGTTGTCTTTCAGCGGTGCGATGATCAGCACGTGACGCGGAGACAACGCACCGATGAGTTCGTGAAAGTCGAACGGGATCTCTGACAGACGGCCACGATAATCGGCCAAGCGAAGCATGTAGCGGGTCTGGCACCAGCCTTTTTCTGGGAACCAGTTCTTCTCATCACCGTTGTAGTAATCGAGGTACGAATCGAGGCCGCAACTGGAGACGATCGCTTGGATGCGGTCATCGAAGACGCTCGTGTAAACCGCATTGTGGCCACCGAGCGAATGACCGATCGCTCCGAAAGAACCCGGCTTTACGAATGGCAACGATTCGAGCAGATCCAGCCCGCGCATGTTGTCCCACACGGCTTTGAGTGTTCCGCTTTTCCAACCGAGACCGTTGACGTCCGGCTGATACTTCGCGAGCAACGGATAGTTGGGAGCCAGCGTCACATAACCACGCTCGGCGAGTTCGCTGGCGTACTGCCGATTCGGTTTGTTACCGAGTCCCACGACAACGCCG
Source organism: Planctomyces sp. (assembly GCA_031387195.1). Taxonomy (GTDB): domain Bacteria; phylum Planctomycetota; class Planctomycetia; order Planctomycetales; family Planctomycetaceae; genus SXKJ01. The sequence continues at coordinate 3,986 of JANNDA010000653.1, forward strand.
TGCCCGAAAACATTGTCTGTCCCGTGCAGACACAAGACGGCAGGTGTCTGCTTTGCATTGGCTAACAACGCTGATTTGGGAATGCAGAGATATGCAGGGACTCGCGAGGTCGGTTCAGATGTATATGTTACCAGGCGGCGAACGTAGCTGCCGCAATCGATCTCTTCCTCGACTTTCATGTCGAGCGAACAGCGCTTCTCGCGACCGGGGAGCGGGCCCATCACTGCCTGCATCCCCTGAACAATCTCCGCGCGGCGTTTGAGCCAGTCGTCCGGTGACTTCACCGGAAGACGTTCGTTCTTTGCACCGCGATAGACGAGCAAGTTGTCTCGCGGCAGTCGCGGTGTCGGGAGGCTCGGCTCCTGCGCCATTAAGCCGCTCACCACCAACAGTACGGTGAGCGTTAGCAACAAAATCGTGGAACAGGCGGCTCGCTTGTTTGTGTTGCCTGAAGAATTACGCAGGCTAGCCGCCTGCTCTACGAATCTCCGACAGGCACTGAGTACGCAGCAAGGCGCGGTCGTCATGGGCTCACTTTGCGTTCAGAGCCGTGACTACGCCAGTTCGTCTGCCGCAGCAAACATTGGGGCGAGGATCGGCTGGTACTCGATGAGTTCTTCTGGCTTGAAATAAATCGCCAGTTCGCGTTTCGCGGCGTCCGGGCCATCGCTGCCGTGAATCAGATTCATTTGACGGCTGACGCCGAAATCGCCGCGAATGGTTCCAGGAGCCGATTCACGTCCGTTGGTTTTGCCCATCATCGTCCGCATGACAGACACCGCTTCCGGACCTTCGATCGCCAGCGCGACCACCGGGCCGGAAGTGATGAACGATTCGAGCAGCGGATAGAACGACTTTGAAACGTGTTCGGCGTAATGCTGCTTCGATAGTTCCGGAGTCACTTTCAGCATCTTCAGGCCGACAATTTTCAGGCCCTTGTTTTCAATGCGACTGAGCAACTCGCCGCACAAGCGGCGTTCGACGGCATCGGGCTTAAACAGGATCAAAGTACGTTCTGCGGGCATCGGTCAGTTTTCCTTCAGCGGTAATAGAACTTGGAGAACAGATTTCAAATGTTTGATTCAGCACATCAACTTATGGAACTCGCCAAACAAGTAGTGGCTGTCATGCGGACCGGCTGAGGCTTCGGGATGATATTGCACTCCGAACGCGGGCACATCTTTGCAGCGGATGCCTTCCACGGTTTGGTCGTTCAAATTGATGTGCGTAACTTCCACGTTGCTAGGCAACGATTCGGCCTTCAACGCAAAGCCGTGATTTTGCGAGGTGATCTCGACGGTGCCGGTCAGCTTGTTGAGCACCGGTTGATTCGCGCCTCGATGTCCGAACTTCAGTTTGTAGATCTCTCCGTGCAGTGCGAGTCCCAGCAATTGATGACCGAGGCAAATCCCAAAGATTGGCTTCTTGCCGAGCAAATCGCGGATCGTGTTGATCGCATAATCCAGCGGTCGCGGATCACCGGGGCCATTCGAGAGGAACACGCCATCGGGCTTGTGGCTGAGTACTTCCACCGCCGTGGCCGAACCGGGAACGACGGTGACTCGGCAACCAAGCTGACGCAGATGCCGTGGGATGTTCCACTTCATGCCGTAGTCGATCGCGACCACGTGCGGCCCTTGCGAGTTGTCGCTCAGCGGTTGATGCAGCGAGTCATATCCCGGTGTGATCGGCTCGCAGACAAGTGCGTTGAGTCCAGTGCTCCAGTCTGCGCTTTGTTGTTGAGGCATGACCTCCTTGACGAGATCGAGGCCAACGATGTCCGGGCTGCGTCGAGCTTTCTCAACCAACGATTTGTCATCGAGATCGACTGTCGAGATGATTCCGGTCATTACGCCCTGAACTCGGAGACGGCGGACGAGGGCGCGGGTGTCGATGCCTTCGAGCCCAATGATGCCGTTTTTCGCGAGGTACTCATCGAGCGACAAGTTCGACCGATAGTTGCTGGGAAAGCGGCATAGTTCGCGAACGATGAAGCCGCTCAGCGCCAGCTTGCCGCTTTCGACGTCATCCACATTGACGCCATAATTTCCGATGAGCGGATACGTCATGGTGACGATCTGCCCGCAGTAGGACGGATCGGTGAGGATCTCTTGGTAGCCGGTCATGCTCGTGTTGAACACGACCTCGCCGAAGATTTCGCCTTCGGCCCCAAAGCCCCAACCACTGAAAATCGTACCATCAGACAAAGCCAGTTTCGCAGGTCGTTTCATAGTGCGGGCCTTTTATCGCAGCGCGCCGTGAATTTGAAGCAATGACTCTGAACATGCGAATGCACACCCGACCCCTCAGTCAAACGCTCTGCCGTGAATCAAACCGTCTGAGCCTTCGCCCTCGCTGACGCTTCGGGTTACTTTGAGAGCGTGCAATCGCCTGTTCTCATCGCGTATCTCTCGTAGAGGTTTTTAACATGCTGGTTCAATTTGGCTCGTGCCGTTTGGAACTCGTTCAGGGAGATATCACACGGCAGGAGGTTGATGCGATCGTGAACGCGGCGAATTCACGACTCGCGGGAGGTGGCGGAGTAGACGGAGCGATCCATCGAGCGGCCGGACCGACGTTGATGGCCGAGACGCGAGCGAAGTATCCCGATGGTTGTCCGACGGGCTCAGCAGTCTCGACATCCGGCGGCGGGTTACTTACCAAATTCGTCTTCCATGCGGTCGGGCCGATTTGGCGCGGTGGTGTCAGCGGCGAGATTGATTTGTTGAAGTCCGCCTATCGCCGCTGCCTTGAACTGGCGACGGAGCACTCCTGTCGCAGCCTCGCCTTTCCGGCCATCAGCACCGGAGTCTACGGATACCCCATTGATCTCGCCGCTGAAGCGTCGTTGTCAGTCACTCGCGAATTTTTGCTGACCCACAAGCAACCGGACCTTGTGCGATTCGTGTTGTTCGATGGCGGTGCGTTTGGAGCGTATGCCCGCGTGCTCGAATCGATGGCGGATTGAAAGAGTGCGGGGACGTTTATCCTGAACACGGCAAGCA
>JANNDA010000378.1:0-9792 GCA_031387195.1 Planctomyces sp.
CGTCGTCCCTCGCTTGCGCGTCGGGTTAGTGTCCCTTGAATCCAAAGAAGTGATTTCGATCCAGTCCTTCAGCATTCAAAAACAATTCGGGCGAATGCTGATCGCGTTCGTGTTGCTGACCGGCCTGAGCCACATGGCTCACGCATCGGGCGAGCCATTCTCGATGGTTGGCAACGATTTGCAGGTGGATGTCGATTCCCGCTGGATCGGCTGCGGGTTAGGCGGGTATTGCCCGGTGCGCATTCGAGTCGTGAATCGCGGACTATCGCGCACGCTGACGTTTCGGATTGCCAAGTCGGGCTCATCGTCGTTGCCGCTCGTGAAGCAGACGAAGGACGTCCCACAAAATGCTTCGGTGGCATTCACGCTGTCCGTGCCGATGGTCAATGTGACCACAAACGGCGAACTGCGAATTGAGGATCAGCGCGGGGCGTTCGATGACATGAGGCACTCAGTCTCATTCCCTGAAGCGAATCAATGGGAACAGGGACGCCCCGCCTGTTTGGTCATCGCCCCCGGTGCCGTGGAGGCGCAGTCTTTTGATGATGGTGTCTCGACCTATCGGCAGACCTTTGGCCTTGCCGGGGCAGGACATCACCATTCCGGTATTCGCGCATCGAACCTGTTGGCGCTGCCCGCGAATTCATTGCCCACTTCGTGGGTCGATTACAGCGGTCTCGATTTGGTTTCCATCTCGCTGGAGTCGCTCACAAGACTGGATCGAGGCACTCGCAGTGCTCTGCTGCAATGGACTCGTTGTGGCGGAACGCTGATCGTGACGGCCGTTGGTGATTCACCCAACGAACTTGATGGGCTCGCCAAATCGCTGCTGGCTGACAAAGCCGCAGCCGCAAGCTGGACCTGGTCAGAGTCCAGACTCGCAGATCGCGACGTCGGAAGCATCGCGCATAGCGATGCGAGCGGAGGAATTTCGACAACGAGCCCGCCACCACAAAACATTCCTGGCGAATGGTCGCAGGCATCCGCTCCTTTTCGCATGACGGATGTGGGATTCGGAAGACTGGTTGCATTTCGCGTTGAGCCATTTCCGGGGACCGCTCAAGACTGGAATTGGTTGTTGAAGTCCTTGGGAGGTCCGCCGAAGTGGGACTGGGGGAAACGGCACGGCCAGTCATCTCGTGTGGGGACCAGCGACTTCCTGTTGTTCTTGATTCCCGGCATCGGCGGTGTTCCGGTCGTGATGTTTCTGGTGCTGATCACGATCTTCTCTGTAGTGATTGGCCCGCTGAATTACTTTGTGCTGGCGAAACGAAAAAAGTTGCACCTGTTGATCCTCACCATTCCCGGCATTGCGCTGGTCACCAGCATGCTCTTGTTTGGTTACACGTTGGTCGCACATGGCTTCGGAGTGAAAGCTCGCTCGCGCAGCTTGACCTGGATCGATCAAACCAATCAGTCAGCGGTGACGATCAATCGGCTGAGCCTGTATGCCGGGCAAGCTCCCTCCGGCGGGATGCGGTTTTCGCGCGACACCGCCGTCTTTCCGATCTGGCCCGAACACCAAGGGTTCGAGGCGGGACAAGTCGATTGGACCGACTCGCAAGTGCTGACCTCCGGCTGGCTGCGCTCCAGAACTCGCACGCAATTTTTGACAGTGTCTCACAGCGCCGAGCGAGGCCGATTAGAGGTCAAACCGCAAGCGGCCGACCGACTGACCGTCGCCAACGGCTTCGAGTGGGGTTTCCGACAACTGGTCGTCTCCGACGAACAAGGTCGATTATTTATTGGTAACGATATTCCTGCCGGTGCCAACGTCGATCTGAAGCCTGCCACCGCTGACGAAGTCAAACTCGTCGAAGTGAGGTTGCAAGAACATAAGCTGGAACTTCCCGAAGGAGTCAACAGCAGCGGCCCCAATTCATTCTTCTGGAATTCCCCCGCGTACTCTCGCCGAGGCATGTACATGCCGTATGGCGTTGCTGGCACCGTGTGGCATCAACAGGAAAGTGTGATGGAACAAACCTGGGCACGCCTGCGATCCGCTCCCGCGCAGGGTTCCACAACGTCCGCCTCGAAGCGAACGTACTTTGGCCTCACGGCTCAAACGCCCAACCTCGTTGAACTCGGCGTTGCGAAGGCCAAAGAGATTGCCAGTTCGCACGTCGTCATGGGGCAGTGGTAGAGGCGAATTTACGTAGCCGTCACGCTCCGCGTGACGAGCGGATCGCTTCACAGAACGCTGGTAAGGGCACGGCTCGTCACGCGGAGAGGCCGTGAAGAATTGACGTGGGATAGGCTTCCAGCCTGTCATCTCAGCCCGAAAACATGACAGGCTGGAAGCCTATCCCACGAAAACTTCACAGGCTCGGAGCGTGACGGCTACGTACCTGTGACTTCATCGCAGCAACGTCCACATTCCCAACGCCACCGGCCCCGCCAGCAAGAGGCTGTCCATCAAATCCAGCAGCCCGCCGAATCCCGGCAACAACACCGGAGCATCTTTCGCCCCGACGTCGCGCTTGATGAGCGACTCGGCCAAGTCGCCGACCAATCCCGTGAAGCCGACGATCACGCCAAAGAGCGCGGCGCTCACAACGTTCCACGCAGTCCAACCTGATGAAATCTGCGGCCCCAACCAGCAGAGCCACGCGACTGCCGACAATCCCGCAGTAACGACATGACCAACTCCGCCAGACCACGTCTTGCCGGGACTGAGTTTCGGAGCCATCTTTGCGCCGCCGATCAGTCGCCCGAATGTGTAAGCGCCGACGTCACCCATCTTGGTGGCCACAACCAACGCGCCGAGTGCGAAATAGCCCTCGGTCTTTCCAGCCCAGCGCAACTGACACGTCAGCGGTAACAGCACACCGATATAGGCCACGCATAAGAATTCAATGCCGAGCGTTCCGAGATTGCTTCCTGGCTTTTGTTGGACCGGCGCGAGATCGCTGCCGTCGTCATGCAGCGGAAATCGACAGACCGCGTTCATCAACAACAGTACCGCCGTGATGCCGAACATCCCGAACAGACTTCCGAATGACACACCGGCCCATCCGAGCTCCCAATGATCCCAAGGGAGATACGAGGCCCAGGTCAAAAGGAGAAGTAGCCACGAACTGACACCGCACAGCACCATGTTCGGCCGAAAGCCGGCAGTACGTGCGAGCGTTACGAACTCCCAAACGCAGCGAGCCGAAATGAGCATCACCAGCGCAAGCAGCACCGGCGCGGATTGACCCAAGTGATGATCCCACGCGAAGAGGCCAATCGTCGCGGGAATCAAGATGGCGGACATCAACAGTCGCAGGTGCAGCATATTGGCTTACCTCGACAATCCGCCGAAGCGGCGTTCGCGAGCGGCATAGTCGCGCATGGCTTCGTGCAGGTCAGCGGGACGAAACTCAGGCCAGCATTTTGGCGTCACCCAGAACTCGGCGTAACTGGCCTGCCACAGCAAGTAATTGCTCATCCGCATTTCGCCGGCCGTGCGGATGACCAAATCCGGATCGGGCATCCCGGCCGTGTCGAGATGATCGGCGATCGTCTCTTCGGTGATCGACTCCGCTTTTAGAGAGCCGTCACTCAGTTGATTCGCCAAGCGTCGAAAGGCATCGACCAACTCCTGCCGGCCACCATAGTTCACTGCCAAACACAGCCGAGTTCCTTTGTTGTTGCGGCTCAGCTCCACGGTCTTGGCCACTTCACGCAGGATGCCGTCCGACAATCCCTGGCGACGACCGATCATGGCGAATCGCAGATCCTGCCGCAGAATCTCGGAGCGTTCCTCGACGAGATACTGTTCGAGCAACCGCATCAGCATGTCGAGTTCGCGCTGCGGACGCTTCCAGTTTTCGCTCGACAGGCAATACAGCGTGAGCTGATCGATGCCCAGTTCCGCACACTCTTCAATCGTGTCGCGAACCGATCGCACGCCACGACGATGTCCTTCGATGCGGGGAAAACCTCGCGACTTCGCCCAGCGACCGTTGCCATCCATGATGATCGCGATGTGTCGAGGCAGCTTTTCCGACGACAGACCCAACGCGGTCAATCGGCGAGCAGCTTTCGCGGGATCAAAGAGCACGGAAGTCACAGCCTCTCACACGGGTGATCCTGCCTCACACTAGCCCGACGCGCAAGCGAGAGAAGTTGGCGTGCTTCCCTCGCTTGCGCGTCGGGGTAGTGTTGGCTCATGAATCATGCGGGCTAACGCCCTCCGGCTCACCACAAATCGCGGCTTGCTGTTCACTATCTTTGGCGAACCACTTCCGTCGCCGTTACAGCGCCGCAACCATGACTCGCGGTTCGTCGCTTGATTGCTGAGTACCATCGACCGCCAGCATGTTTCCATCGTCGTCGCCGATGCGCAAAATCTCTTCACGGTAGAAGGGAGCTTGATTCGGCGTTTCAATCCCTAATCGCACAAACGTGTTTTGAATCTCCAGAACCGTCACCACGATATCGTTACCAATCACCAATCCCTCGTTAGCACTCCGGGCGATGACCTGCATATCGAATTCCCCTGAAGAAGTAGGACAGACAAGAAATGAAAAAGAAAACCAAGAAGCGCAGCGGCATTCTGACGCTCCGCATTCTGCATCGCAAGCGCTTATTGTGGTGAATTAAATCTTGCAAAGAAGCGTCACTCGAAACCTTGACAGAGTTCGTGTCGCGTGATGAGTCCTTTGTGAAACGGCGTTTTCTGCGGCATTTATGCCCTGTTTATTGAAAGGGGAACAATGATGACATCATTGCCAACGACTGGGACACCAACGTTGCTGGTCTTTCCTGCTGTGGAAAATGATCGCTATCACAAACTGATCAACGCTGCGGGAATAATGCGAGTCTTCAATACGGGTGACGCCACTGAAGCGCAGTCGATGGTGCGACACGCGGATGCTTTCTTCGGAAAGATCACACCCTCGTTGCTTGCGAGTGCGACCAAACTGCGCTGGGTTCAATCGCCAACGGCCAGTTTGGAGCATTACCTTTTTCCGGAATTGATCGAGCATCCTTGCCAACTGACCAACATGCGTGGGCTGTTTTCTGACGTCATTGCCGATCATGTTCTTGGCATTGTGCTCAGCTTTGCCAGAAATCTACAGACCTACTTGCGACGTCAGATCAAAGGCGAATGGGCTCCCGTGGGAGGCGAATCGGAGCGGTCCACGTTCACTAGGGGGCCTGCCTTTGTCTCCACGATCGACCGCAGCCATCAGCATCTCAGCGATTGCACTCTCGGAGTGGTCGGTGCCGGAGAAATCGGTCGAGAAGTTCTGCGACGAGCGGCCGCGTTTGGTATGAAGTTGCTGGCAGTCGATCCGGTTTGTCGGCAGGTTCCAGACGTGCTTGGCGAAGTCTGGTCGACGGATCGGTTGCACGATCTCTTGGCCGAGTCGGATTACGTCGTCATTGCCGCTCCGCACACGCCAGAGACTTTCAAACTCTTTCGCACCGCGCAGTTCGCTCAGATGAAGCGATCGGCGGTGTTGATCAACATCGGGCGTGGTGCGATCGTCGATCTCGCGGACCTCACTGACGCCTTGCAGCGCGGCGCGATCGCGGGAGCGGGACTCGACGTGTTTGAAGTCGAACCGCTCCCCGTCGGTCATCCATTGTGGTGCATGGAAAACGTGATCATCACCCCGCATGTCGCAGCCGCGTCACCTCGAATCGCTGAACGACATCTCGCCACGCTGCTCGGCAACATTCGCCGTTTCGTCGCGGGCGAACCGCTGCTGAACGTCGTCGATAAACGGAAGTGGTTTTAGCACGACGCACCAGCGAGTGATGGCTATCCAAACCACTCGCTGGCGCGTCGCGCTAACAAATCGCAAGTCACCGTTATCCGCGAGCCAAATACTCTTGATCGCGCGGCAGCACGATCGCCTCCAAGAAATTGACATCGGGTGGGACCGTCAACATCGCGATCGCCGCGTTGGCAATCGTCTCGACGCTCATCATCGGCTCGTCATCGCTGGTGAGGCCGCTCTCGGCACGGCGTTCAACCAACACATTGCCGGGATGCAAGCAACCGCACGTGATGCCCAGCGGCCGACCATCGAGTGCGATCGCCTGTGTCAGTCCCCACGTCCCGAACTTCGCTGCCGCATACGGCACGCCACCGGCACGCGGCCGTTGCGCCGAGATCGAACCGATATTCAAAATGCGTCCGCTTCTTTGAGTCACCATCCGTTTGAACGCTTCGCGGCTGCACAGGAACGTCCCGGTCAAGCACGCGCCGATGACATTGTTCCAAGCTTCCATCGTCAGTTCATCAATTCGACCACCGTCGAATGCACCGGCATTGTTGACGAGAATGTCCACTCGCCCGTACTGCTTTTCAATCGCCCCGAAGAACGCCACGACATCCGCTTCCTTCGAGACATCCATCGGAACCGCGAGCACCTCCGCACCCTCGCCTCGCAATTCATCAGCCGCTGCGGTCAGCTTTTCAGCGTTGCGAGCACAGATCGCCAAGCGACACCCTTCCTTCGCCAGCGCGCGAGCGATCCCTTTGCCGATCCCTTGATTGGCCCCAGTAATAACGGCGATTTGACCTGATAATTTCATAACGCAAACACTCCTTTGGATCGTCGTTTGAAGCCGCTTGTTGCTGGGCACTACAGAGGCGACTCCGCATCCGCAATCAGTTCATCCCACTGAGCCAATCTTGGGTCTCGACAACCACAGATTGATTCCAGTTGATCCCGTACCCAATCACGGTCTAGCAGCGAGCCTTGCACACGCAACATTTGAACGACATCCACAAAATCCTTTTGGCGGAAAAACATCAATTTGAAAACGGACAATGTTGCGGCGTCCCAGACCCAGGCTTCCGTTTCAATGAGTCGCCGTCGAACTCTCCGAGAGCGTGCGGCTTCGTAAAACGGAGTGTTAGGTAGGAACACATCAACCTGCCGACCATCCAGTTTCGCATGGCAAAAACCATGTTCGCGAAGCAACGAGACGGACTTCTCCAGATCGAAGTCGCAGCCGAGTTGGCCTAAGCACTGCAACACCGCTGTCGGTTTCGTCGGGTCCAGAAATAAAGTGACATCCACATCCACGGTCGCACGCGGATTGATCCAAAATGCCAGGGCAATTGCGCCGCCAAAAGCGTAATCCGAACCGAGTGATTCCAGGCGAGACGCCAGTTTGTCGGCAACTTCTAACGCGCTGGGCGATTCAGTGTGATTGGACATTTGCCGTCAACCTTTTCAAGAGTTCCCAAGTCGATGTCGGCCACGGATTGGGGAGTGAAGGTGGCAGCCCCATTTGCGCTTTTGCCGCTTCAATCATGACCGCATCGCGACAAACCGCCTCAAATCTTGAACGATGAGTTTCCACGGTCATCGCGCGAACTCCATCGAGATCCTCTTCCATCTCGCAGATTTTGGCGATCGCTCGAATAAACGGATTCTCTGATTTCGCGTCAATCGCTCGTACCGCTGCGCGCTGCGCGCGAGTTGGAATTGCTGACATGAGCGGCCTCTCAATTCTTCGGATCGCCAATCAAACTCAAACCGACTCCATCGCACCGACCGATTGACGCGAGGTCAAGCATGGCGCGATTGAGGCCGGAGTCTCGAAGGGAAAGAATCCTCGATACTCGCTGTCCGACTCACAACAGAAACACGCCCACCAGAATGTCGAGAATCCCCATCAAGCTGGCTCCCGCGATGATGCCGGCGCAGATCGGTTCGTGGTTCTCGATCCAAAGATTGCCTTTCGCATTTTTGACTGTCGCGCGGCCAACGCCCAGTATCCAAAACAGAAACGCGCCGGCGAACATGCACAGCGACGAGCGGAAGTCGATCACGAACGCCAAGCCCATCGCCACCGGTGAGAGCGGCAACCGGTTCTTGGACATGATCCGCAAAACTTCCAAAATCAAAGCCGCCAAGCTGGCGATGATCACCGCCGTCACGACGGAGGTCGGCAATTGATTCAACCCTTTCGTGAGGACTTCGGCGACTCCCTTCCAAATCGTCACGGCTGGCATCGGGAAATCTTTGGATTGCAGGTTCTCAATCGTCGCGGGGTTGTTCGGGTCCACGTTTTTGGTGAACAGTGCGAAGAACAGGAAGGTACTGGCAATCGCGCCGCTGAGGATGCCGATGATGTGACCAACCGCCTGTTGACGCGGCTTCGCTCCCAGCATGTAACCCGGCTTGATATCCATCAGCAAATTGGACGAGTTGCCCACAACTTCGGCGGTGATGCCGGCGGTCGCCAAGTTGGATTGAATGTCTCCCGGTCGCACCAGCCCATAGAACAACTGCGTGATCTTGCTGGTGGCTCCGACGGGAGTCGTGCTGGTCAACGCCGTCGAGTTCGCAGCCACCAACGACAACACAAACGTCAGCGGCAAGCCAACCAGCGTGGCCCAAATCGGCACGCCGAAAAACGAGTAAGCCATCCAGGCGGAAATCAGACTCATGATCGGAATACCGACCAATGAAATCCAACCGGGGAACTCGATGTCCTTCAACAGATCCTCGCCGGTCTTCTTGCCGGTCAGGCCACGGAAGGCACTGGTGATGACGGCTGGCTTGGAGAAAAACGCCACGAACGACGCGATCACCATCGCCGCAACACCCGGCCAGAGCGACCACAACGTGATCTGCCTCATGCCGTAACTCACGCCGTCCGCTTTCGCCTTGATGTCGCCGATCTCGATCATCCACGGCGCGAGCCAGAAGTAATTCAGCACGGCTCCCAGCAGCAACGACGAACCCGCTCGAATCCCCATCAACCCGCCCGCTCCGATCATCGCGATGTCCAATGCCGGCGAGATCGTCAGTTGCCGCACGTCGATGCCGCGCAGCCGCGGGACGTTTTTCTCTGTCACGTGAAACAGGTCAAACAAGTCCTCGGCGAAATGCCAAACCTTCTCCTTCGCGACGCCGAAGACTTTCGTTTGCAACCACTGCTGCAAGCTTTCGGACTGCAAGAACTTGATGAACGCCGCGAGTCCCGCCGCGATCCCCAACACTTTTGCCTTGAACAATCCCACGGCAGCGTCGGACGAATGCAGCGTATCCATCACGACGCCGGCCGCCTGACCTTCGGGAAAGGGATGCTGCTCATCGTTGATGAACCGCCGCTTCATCGGGAACGCGAACAGAACTCCCAAGATCGAGATTACTACGTTCCAGGAAATGATTTGCCACCACGGGATCAGCGTCTTGTTGACGATCATGTAGGCGGTCAGCGACGAGATCAGCGGCGCGGTCATGTAGCCGGCCGAGGTCGCGATCGACTGCATCGCGTTGTTTTCCAGAATCGTGAACTCTTTGAAGCCGAGTTGCTGCAAGACCTTGAAGAACGCGAATGCCAAGATCACCGATGTGATCCCCACGCCCAGCGACCAACCGGTCTTCGCTCCGATGTAGAGGTTCGTCGCTGAGAGCACACCGCCCAGAATGAACCCCGTCAGCGCCGCTCGCAACGTGAGCTGCGGCATATCACCGCGATAGACATTCTCGAACCACCAGCGATCCTTCTGCTCGACGGTCCATTCGCGGATTTGTTCTTCGGTCAGTTGCTTGATCGCCATGAATTCCTCCGGCACGGTGACTTGACCAACAAAAGCGGCGGGGAGGGTAGCAGATGCCGCTCAGTAACCCGAAGCGTGAGCGAAGGCTCATTATTCACGGCCACACACCAACCCGACGCGCAAGTTTTGAAGTTGCACACTTTTGAGATATTCGCCCCGACTGGACCTGGAAAATCAGCCTGGTGCAAGCGACCAAAGGGAGTGTTGCCCCGGGAAAACAAAAAGGATTTTGAATCCGAAAAATACAAGCCCGACGCGCCAGCGAGTGC
>JANNDA010000682.1:0-7242 GCA_031387195.1 Planctomyces sp.
CGGCGACACCTTGGGATTGTTCCGAGCCATCTTCGACATCCTTGTCTGGAGGACCACATGACAATTTCCACCAACAACCCATAACACACAACCAACCCGCGCGCGAACACTGTTCCGCACTCGCCCAGGCGACGACGACGAGTTTGATGTCGCCGTGAACGTCACCGACGGCAAAGATGCCGGCGCGACTGGTTTCAAAATACGAATCGACCGCCACGCTGCTGTTGTCGTTCATCCGCAGGTTCAATCGGCGAAAGATGTCCTCGGACGACAAGAACCCGATTTGCACGAGAACCAGATCGCAGGCCAGCGTGAAGCCATCGGATAGGCTCAATTCCAAACTCGTGCCAGCGATTCGCGCGTCGGTGATTTCCGTGGTCATGTGGATTCGTCCGAGGGAATCCTGGATTCGCTTCAGTGTGTCCGCCTTGCCGCTGGTGTCTTGGCGAACAATCAAGTCCATCTGGCCATGCCGTTCCAGCACCATCACCGCCTCGTCCAATGCGGAATCTCCGCCCCCCACAATCGCCACACGCTGCCCCGAGTAATCCGCGATGCGCGGAACTTTGTACTGCACCTGCCGCGAATCGAGAGCATCCAAGACCGGTAACTTTCGCGGAAAGTGCAGCAGGCCGCAGGCGAGGATGACCTTGCGGCACAGGTACGTTTGCCGGTTGGTGACCACACTCTTGAGCGAGTCTTCCTTGTGTGTCTGGTCCGTGCCCTGGATGTCGAGCAACTCTTCATTGAAGCGGAATTGCACGAGCGCGTTGACTGCCTGCTGGTACACACGCGAAGAGAGTTCTTCTCCCGTGATACCGTCGGGAAAGCCGGGGATATCGACGATCCGCTTGTCGGGATACAGAAACTGTGGCTGCCCACCAGGAGTTTCCTTGGCTTCGAGGACGAGTGTGGTGAGTCCTCGATGAGCGGTGGTCAACGCCGCCGCCAAACCCGCCGGCCCGGCACCGATGATCACGACATCCCAAGATGCGAGAGTGTCAAAATCCATGTCGCGATTGAGGGGAGTGACATGAAAGTCGGACATCGGGAAACTCGCTGGTTCGATCAGGGAACGCTTATCGGGCACGATCAATTTGAGAAGTCTTGGTAGGGCAGCCTCCGAATGCGCGCCGTCTCACGAGCGATCATCAAGTCTTCTCGGCTTTCAATCACCAGAATCTGCGACGGAGAATCATGTCTCGCGATGTCGGCATCGGGTCTCACGCTCGAATTGCGATCGTGATCGAGGTGCAGTCCGAGACATTCCAGGCCCTCACAAATGGCGGCGCGCACTCCGACGGAGTTTTCGCCCACTCCGGCGGTGAAAATCAGAGCCTCAACGCCGCCCAGCGTGACCGCCAAGGCTCCGATGCTGGCACGGACTCGGTCGGCGAACATCTCCAGTGCCAGGCCGGCCCGCTCGTGGCCCGCCTGAGCGGCTGCCTCAAGCTGACGAACATCCGCGGAGACGCCAGAGACCCCCTGCAATCCGGAATGGTGATTGAGGACATCTTGCAGAGTTTCAGCGGTCAATCCCTGCCGCTGTTGGACGTGCAGCAGGATGCCGGGATCCAGTGATCCGGGTCGCGTTCCCATCATCAGTCCGTCGAGAGGCGTGAAGCCCATCGTGGTGGCCACCGCTTGACCACCGCAGACCGCGGACGCCGAGCAACCATTGCCAAGATGACAGATGACCAACCGCAATTCTCGCAGCGGCCGGCCGAGCAATTCCGCCGCACGCTGGGCACAGTAGGCGTGGCTGATGCCGTGGAAGCCAAACCGTCGCACACCCCAGTCCGTGAACCACTCGTAAGGCAACGGATAGAGAACCGCCTTCGGGGGCAACGAGTTGAAGAATGCGGTGTCGAACACGGCCACCTGCGGCACGCCGGGCAGTGCGGCCTCCGCAGCGGCGATGGCCGCCAGCGCGGGCGGATTGTGCAGCGGAGCCAGTGTGGTCAGTTCCGCAATCCCCGTACGGACCCGCTCGTCAATGAGCACGCTGTCTCGAAACAATGTTCCTCCGTGAACGACGCGATGTCCGATCGCGATGATCGGCGACGCGGGGACGGCAGCACCGCACGAAGTGTCTTGCAGGGTCCGCACCGCGACACCAACCGCTTCGCCGTGAGTGCGAACGGCCACAAATTGTTTCAACTCCGCGAAAGAGGCACCCCGCAGTCGCAGTTCCGCGCGACCGGGCTCTCCCGCCCAGTCGATGATTCCACGACACAGGCTGTCGCCGGAATCGGCCGCGAAGAGACCGAACTTCAGACTGCTCGAACCGGAATTGATGACCAGAATGCTCGCCGACATGTGTTACCTCTGGCCGGAGTCTCGGTGGCCGCCCCATTTCCAGTCGCGAATCTCAGGCAAGTCTTCGCCATGCTCGGTGATGTACTGCTTGTGTTCGATCAGTTTGTCGCGGATGGCCTGCTTGGCGTAGGCGGCATGCGCCCCCAAGCTCGGCACACGGTCGATCACGTCGGAAACGAGACGGAAGCGGTCGAGATCGTTCAGGACCACCATGTCAAAGGGAGTCGTCGTCGTGCCTTCTTCCTTGTAGCCTCGGACGTGCAAGTTCTCGTGATTGGTCCGACGGTAGGTGAGCCGATGGATCAGCCAAGGATAGCCGTGGAACGCGAAGATGATGGGCTTGTCGGTTGTGAAGAGCGTGTCGAAGTCGGAATCGCTCAGGCCATGCGGATGCTCGCGGGGAGGTTGCAGCTTCATCAGGTTTACCACGTTGATGACTCGCACCTTCAGGTCGGGAAAGAACCCACGGAGCAGTTCCACGGCGGCAAGTGTTTCCAAGGTCGGTACGTCACCGCAACACGCCATGACCACGTCCGGCTCGCTTCCCTGGTCGTTGCTGGCCCACTCCCAGATGCCGATCCCGGCGGTGCAATGTTTGATCGCCTGGTCCATATTTAGCCACTGCGGAGCCGGTTGTTTTCCGGCCACGATGACGTTGACGTAGTGGCGGCTGCGCAGGCAGTGGTCGGTCACGCACAGGAGCGTGTTGGCATCGGGCGGCAGGTAGACACGAATGATCTCGGCCTTCTTGTTGACGACATGGTCGATGAAGCCGGGGTCTTGGTGACTGAAGCCGTTGTGGTCCTGCCGCCAGACGTGCGATGTCAGCAAGTAATTGAGCGACGCGATCGGCCGCCGCCACGGAATCTGCCGCGTGACCTTCAGCCACTTGGCGTGCTGGTTGAACATGGAATCGATGATGTGAATGAAGGCTTCATAGCACGAGAAGAAACCATGCCGGCCGGTGAGCAGATAGCCTTCGAGCCAGCCCTGGCACTGATGCTCACTGAGCATTTCCATGACACGACCGTCAGGGGCGACGTGGTCATCACCGGGGATGATGTCCGCCGTGGAGGCTCGATTGGTGACCTCGAAGACGGCGTTCCAGCGGTTGGAGGCCGTCTCGTCGGGGCTGAAGACTCGGAAGTTTCTCGCGTCGGCGTTGAGCTTGAGCACATCCCGAATGAACTGGCCTTGAATCCGCGTGGACTCCGCGTCGATCGCTCCGGGTTGAGCCACATCGACGGCATAGTCGCGGAAATCCGGCAGTCGCAGGTCTTGGAGCAACGCGCCACCGTTCGCGTGTGGGTTCGCTCCCATACGCCGCGTTCCTCGCGGAGCCAGTTCCGCCAGTTCGGCGTTTAGTCTGCCGGCCGCGTCGAACAGTTCCTCCGGGCGATAGCTCTTCATCCAATCTTCGAGGATGCGAACGTGATTGGGGTGCGACATCTCGCCCATAGGCACTTGATGCGAACGGACGGTGCCGACGACCTGCTTGCCATCGACTTCCTTCGGCCCGGTCCAACCTTTGGGAGTTCGCAAGACGATCATCGGCCAGCGCGGGCGTTTGAAGTGTGGCCCGCTCGAACGTAGACCGCTCGCTCCGCGAGCGGAATCCGGCTCACGGAGTGAGCCGGCTACGTTCCGAGCGTTCTGTTGAATCTGCCGAATCTCAGCGAAGACTCGATCGAGTGTTTCGGCCATGAGTTGGTGCATCGCCTGCGGGTCATCGCCCTCGACGAAGTACGGCGTGTAGCCGTAACCGCGAAAAAGTTGGTCCAGCTCTTCGTGGCTGATGCGCGCGAGCACCGTCGGGCCGGCAATCTTGTAGCCGTTCAAGTGCAAGATCGGCAGCACCGCTCCGTCATGCACCGGATTGAGAAATTTGTTCGAGTGCCAACTCGTCGCGAGCGGTCCGGTCTCGGCCTCGCCGTCACCGACCACGCAGGCGACGATCAGGTCGGGGTTGTCGAACGCCGCGCCGAAGGCGTGCGACAGGGCATAGCCGAGTTCACCCCCTTCGTGGATCGAGCCGGGCGTTTCCGGCGCGACATGGCTGGGGATGCCGCCGGGAAACGAGAACTGCTTGAACAGCCGCTGCATCCCCGCTTCGTCCTGCGAGACGTGGTGATAAGTCTCCGTGTAGCTGCCTTCCAAGTACGTGTTGGCGACAAGGCCCGGTCCACCATGACCGGGACCGGTGACGTAGAGCAGATTGAGGTCATGCTCCCGGATGACTCGGTTCAGATGCACATAGACGAAATTCAATCCCGGCGTCGTCCCCCAGTGCCCCACGAGACGCGGCTTCACATGCTCTAGCTTGAGCGGCTCCCGCAGCAGCGGGTTGTCGAGCAGATAGATTTGCCCGACGGACAAGTAATTCGTGGCTCGCCAGTAGGCATCCATTTTTCGCAGCAGATCGGCGGAGAGTGGGGTCGTCATAAAACTGTTGTCCTTACTGAACACGACAAGGATTGGCACATTGTTACAAGCCCGACGCGCCAGCGAGTGAACCAGTCACCGCCCGATCCACTCGCTGGCGCGTCGGGCTTGTATTTGTGCCATTCCTAACCGTGTGCGGATTAGCCGAAGTACGCCTTCAGCACATATTCCTGCATCATGCGTTGTGTGTTGAAGAACGACCCGTTGAGCGCGATGGCATGACGCATCACGTCGATGAAGCGGTCGCGCTCCCGATAGAAGGCGGGGATGACGGCGTGTTCCAACTTGTCATAGAGGGCCGTGGCGTCTTGAGAGCGATCCGCGTGTGTGTTCCTGTCTCGACCGTTGTCGCCAATCGACCAGCCAGTGACCCCTTCGATGCAGCCCTCGATCCACCAGCCGTCGAGAATGCTCAGCGACGGAACACCGTTCACGGCGGCCTTCATGCCACTGGTGCCGGAGGCTTCCAGCGGTGGTTCGGGAGTATTCAGCCAAACATCGACACCCGCCGTGACCAGTTGGCCCAACGCCATGTCGTAGTTTTCCAGATAGGCCACTCGCACTTCGGGCCGTACCTGCTGTTGGAGTTGATGCAGCCGCTGAATGAGCAACTTGCCGTCGTGGTCGCGTGGGTGCGCCTTGCCGGCAAACACGACTTGGATCGCTCCGTTGTTCTTGGCGATGGCTCGCAGCCGCTCGATGTCGTCGAACAACAGGTCCGCTCGTTTGTAGGTCGCGGCGCGGCGGGCAAACCCCAAGGTGAGCACATCCACGTCCAGGCCGGCGGTCGCCTCACGGTTGACGTGCTTGATGAGCGTCTGCTTGGCGGCCATGTGCGCCTGCCACACTTCTGATTTGGGAATGTTCAGAGCGTACCGCAGGCTGAAGTTGTCGTGCTGCCAACCGGGGATGTACTGCTCGAACAACGCACGGAACGGTGCGGAGGCCCAAGTCGCGACATGCACGCCATTGGTAATGGAATCAATCGCATGGCGGGCAAACATGCTCTGCGAAATCTCGCCGTGTCTCTTCGCGACGCCGTTGACGTAATGGCTCAGATTCAAAGCCAAGTAGGTCATGTTCAGGACGCCGTCGCAGCAGAAGACATCTTTCATGCGAAAGACGTCGCGATCTCCCAAGACGCGGGTTACCAGATCCAGAGGAAACTGGTCATGCCCCGCTGGCACAGGCGTGTGTGTGGTGAAGACGCATCGTCGGCGGACCGCTTCGACATCGTCCTGATTGGGAGACGCTCGCCCCGCCTGCCGCGCATGTTCTTCCAGGAGTTCCAAAGCCAGGAAGCTGGCGTGGCCTTCATTCATGTGGAAGCGCTCCAGGTGGTCGTATCCCAGAGCCGCCAACAGGCGGACTCCGCCCACGCCCAGCACGACTTCCTGACACAGTCGATAATGCGAGTCGCCGCCATAGAGAAAGTGCGTCAACGTCCGGTCCCACTCGGAGTTCTCGGGCAGATCGGTATCGAGAAAATAGACCGGCACCGTGGCACCACCGCATCCCACGACTTGGCGCTCCCACGCGCGGATGTGAACCGTCCGCCCTTCAATCGTGACTGCGGCTCGTGCGGGCATCTCGCGCAGATAATCTTCGACAACCCAGCGCACCGGCTGCTCGGTCTGCCAGCCGCTGCGATCCAATCGCTGATAGAAATAGCCGGCGCGGTGCAGCAACGAGACAGCCACCAGCGGCACGTTCAGATCGGCGGCGGAGCGCACCGTATCGCCCGCCAGAACACCGAGGCCACCGCTGTAAGTCGGCATCCCCGGTTCGAGGCCGATCTCCATCGAGAAGTAGGCGACCGTGCGTTGTTTCGTCATCGGGAACTCCTTGCGTGATTGTCTCTAGCTGTGATTATTCATGGTCACATACAAGCGAAGTTCACTCGCTTGCGCGTCGGGCTTGTATGAAGCAGTCCGCCGCAGGAATGCGAGCGAGGGCGCTAAAACGACACTTCCGACGAGTCCAAACGTGGGTTGGCGAGACGTAGCGAACTTGCGAGACGCCGGCGGTATCGATCGGCTTCCACGGTCTCACCGATCTTTTCATTCGCCGACACCAGCCCCTCCAGCGCCGCGATGTGGAATGGATGACGAGCTAAGATGTGCCGAAAAAATAGACCGACTCAATGAACTGACATCAGCCTACCTCTACAAAGACATTTTGCAGTTATCGGGCATCAAATACGCTGATAAAATTCGGAAACTCTTGCAAATACTGGCCTTTCAAATTGGTCAACCCGTCTCGATACACGAAATCGGCAAAGCCTTAGAAATGAGCCACGAAACGGTGGTGCGATATATTGACCTTTTAGAAAAGGGTTTTGTGCTGTTCAGACTTTCGGGTTACAGCAATAATTTGAGGAAAGAAATTACCAAAATGGATAAAATCTATTTTTATGATTTGGGTATGCGGAACAATTTAATCAATAATTTTAACCCCCTCAGTATCCGTAATGATGTGGGC
>JANNDA010000686.1:0-2688 GCA_031387195.1 Planctomyces sp.
AACCATGAGCGGGCCAATCCACTCGCTGGCGCGTCGGGCTTGTATCTATTTCATTCCGAACCGTGCGGCATTGGCTTGCCGCCTTTGTGCTCCATCACGAACGGCACGGTGAAGACTGATCCGTCGCGTTGGAACTGTCCCCACGCTTTGTAAATGCCTGGCTTCGGGAAGTGAGCCGCGAACTCGACGGCTCCATCGGGAGCTGTCTTGGCTTCACTGAGCGGGTGCGCGTGGACGTACTCGCGGCCGTCCGCGCTGATGATGACGAGATGCCCCATCGCTCCGAGATACGGCTGCAAGTCGCCAACCGCCTTACCGTCCGCATCGACGAGATGGAATCGCACCGACGTTTCCTGATCGCCCGGCTTGAAGGCGACGTGGGCTTTGATCTCGCCCACCATGACTTCGTTGGAAGCATTCGGCACAAGCGCCGCCGCCGGCTCATCATTGCCGTCAACGGTCAATCCTCCGACCGCCAAACCCGGCGACTTGCCCTGCGGCTGATGGTCAGCAAAGAGTCGGTACTTGCCGGCTTTCGGAAACGCGAATTCGATCGTGATCATCCCCGAAGCGTCCACTTCCGGATGCAGGTGCGCGAACTCGTCAAGTCCCTCGCGGACGACAATCAAATGCACGAGCTTTTCATGCAGCACGTCAAACGTCTTGATCGGCGTGCCGTCGTCATCCTGAATCTGGAGCACGAGCTTCGTCGGTGAACCGGCCTGCGGCTGCGAAGGGTCAGTCCCCACGACGAGCTTGCGGGGCGTCGCCATGTTCATCTTCATGTTCTCGTGGCCTCCGTGCTCGCCGTGACCGTCTTTCGACGGCGAGCCCTGATCCGCATGGCCGCCGTGATTCATTGCGGGAGCCTTCGCCGCTGGTGTGTCTTCCTGTTTGCCAGCGCATCCGAAAGTGGCAGCGATCAAACCAAACGTGATCCAAACTCGCATGATGAACTCCTTGAGTTGATGTCTTCGCGGGCGATGTCCGCGTTACTTTGTCTTCTTCACCGCTCCGGCCGAAGTGGCAATCGCCTGGGCCATGACGGTGGTGGTTCCGCCTTGTTTGGCCTCCCAGCAGACGACTGCAAAGTCGCTCTGTGGATTCGACGCCACCACCGGATCGCGCGCGGTCGCGGCGACTTGCCGAGCCTTGCCGGTGAAACCGACCTGCATCGACAACGCACCTTCGCGACCGCCGGTCCAGACGATGATCGGTCCAGCGGCTGACCATGCGGCCCACGGTTGCTGGCCCGGTCCCAATTGCTTCTCGGCCGCGCCGTTGCCGAGCGTTGCGAAGACTTGATTGTCGCGCCGCCATACCGTGACCAGCCCGTCTTTGCCATCGGAAGCCAACATGCCGCCATCCATCGGACAGGCATCGAGCTTCCAACTTCCCTTGCCCAGCTTGCGGCCGGTCGTGAATTTCTTTCCGTCGTCGCTGCTCGTGAGAAACATGTCGCGCTGTCCGCCGAGCGAGTTGCGGAACATCACCGTGACGCCGCTCTTCGGCCCACTGATGATCGACGGATGACAGCATTCGCAAACGCTGCCATCGGGCGAACGATACGCTCGGACGTTCCCCTTCCAGGTCTGGCCATCGTCGCTGCTGACGGCCGTGTCGATCTCACTCTTGCCGTTTCGCAGATCGAGCCACACGCACCACACGTCGCCATTCGCTCCGGCGGTCGTGCCGTGCAAGCCTTCACGCGCGGCATCCGGAGCGTCATTGACCATCACCGCCTCGGACCACGTCGCGCCGTCGTCGGTCGAGTGCCACGCGAACAAGTCGCCGTCTTTCCCCTTTCCCTGCTTGCCTCCGATCGCGGTGACGACCACCGCCGATTTCGTGCGGACCACGCGCGGCCCGCGTCGCATTCCCGCCGACATGTTGGGACAACGAATCGCGCTCGATGCCCGCGTGAACGACTCGCCGCGATCGCGTGAGGTGCTCAAGCGGATTTCCTCGCCAACCGCGACGACGACATCCACCGTACCGTCAGCCGACACGAACGCCTGCGGTTGCTTCGGCCCGTTCTGACCCTGACCCTCGGCCAGCACTTGCGGAGCCGAGTCCGCCCAAAGAACGCCGGGACTCAACGCCACCACGGCCCACACCAACACGAATCGGCTCAACATGAGATGTCCTTTCAAAATCGAGGAAGAGAAGCACACGCCGTCACAGTATCACCGCCAACCAGAGGCCGGTGCCAATACAAGCCCGAAGCGCCAGCGAGTGCGCGTTTCACGTTCTCTCACATGCACGTCATGCCTGAACGCACTCGCTGGCGCATCGGGCTTGTAGGGGTTCCTGCATTTCTTAGTTCATGCTTTCCGATTTCACCTTGGCCTTGAGTTCCTCAACCTTGGCCAGCGTTTTGTCGGGATTGGACTTGGCCTTCTTCTCGCAGCCTTTGCAGCAAATCCAGACGGGCTGCTCGTTGACGATCAGCTTGAGCGGCGGCCCCATCGAACCGAGCGGCTCGGAGGTCACCGCGCAGTAGCCCTGAGCTTCCGCCAGCGGCCGGTCATCGTCGCTGAGCTTCGCGAAGGCAGCCTTTTGCTCTTCCTTATCAACATGATCAGCGTGCTGAGCCTGTGAAGCGGCGGTCGGCGTTCCGTTTTGAGCCGAGCCGCAACCGGTCAGAAACAATGCGAGCGATCCGACGCTCACGGCAGACAGAATTCG
>JANNDA010000693.1:0-3126 GCA_031387195.1 Planctomyces sp.
CTAGTCACGGAGTTTTGTCCGGGCGGCGGCTCGATGGGAACGAATGAGGGGACCGGGCGGAGTATGTCTTCCATTTCCTGAAATGGTTGGCGTGCGGATGCCACTTCGCCAATTTTCCGACCGACGAAATCTGCAACCGCAGTTTTCGGTAGCGTCGCAAGGCCGATGCTCGCCCTCTTCGCATACTTTTGCCGAAACGATTCCTCGAAATACAGAAGGGCTTGAACGGGTTCTTGAAGCCGATCCGACCACTCGCGAATCGTTTTTGACTCTTCGCCCGCTTGATGAAATCGCGCTTTGCAAGCCTGTAGTCGGTTGCCGAATTCCTTGGCCAACTTGAGACGCTGCTCGTCTCGGCTCTTTGAATAAGGGAATTCCAGCGTGATGAGCGGATTCGGAGTCCCACTCCTTTCGACAATGCGTTTCGGTTCGTGGCGGTTTTCTTCCGCGAATTCAATGATTTTCGAGACCGTCTCCATCAGTCGTGTCACCGGGTTCTCTTCCGTGACACCATTGCCAGTTGTCGCATCAGATTTTTTCATCAACCGCTCCACTCAATGGCCCGGAAGGCTGCAACAGAGAGGTCCGTCGCTCCGAATCAAAGAAGGGTCACGTTGCCGCCGATCTTCCACAAACCGGCGAGTTGTCAAAACGATTCAATCTCATCGGGCAAGACTCCCAGCCGATCGGCGAGAGTTTGCAACGTCTTGCCGTGAGGCTTGGCGGATTCATTCCGCTCCAATCGTGCGACGGTCTTCTCGGTGATTGGGGCAAAGTCCGAGCGTTTCAATTCTCGCTGCTTACGCAGCCGTCGCAGGCTGGCTCCGAACGTCTTTTCTTCTGCCTGTCTTTGTTGATTGAGGCGACGACGAAACACCGGGTCGAGTTCGTACAGAATCGAATCGGAGGCGGCTTCATAATCGCCAAAGCAAACAGTGCGTCCGTAATCCGTGAAACTCAGTCGGAGAAAATCTGGCTTCACACCTGAAGGAGAAGGCAGAAACATAGAAAATGGCAGCGTCACCAGTTCGAGATTTCCGCGAATCAAGGCGATCGTTTCCGTTACCGGGTCCGCCGTGCCACCGAGGAAAATATCTTCACACTCACCATCAGGCGCGGCGAGAACTTCTTGAAGTTCATCCCACGGCAGCCATTTGTGGTCGTCTGAGGCACCGATCAACCGTTGCACCACACCTTGAAGGCTCGGCACACACTGCGGGCGAGGGGGCGTAAGAGTGATGAGGCACGGAAGCTTGTAGTTTGGGTTGGCGCTTGCCGCCTTGAGGAATCGAGTCGTGAGCTTGTCGTTTCGCGAAACCCAAAACGGATACCGACCTTTTTTCACAGCCGACAGGACGTCATCTTCGGTGCGGCAGATTCGGACTCCCATGATTTTTTTCGTGGCTTTGGAACCGCTGCGTTGCAAGAGCACAAAACGGTTGATGGTTGTCGTTGACATATTCGCCTCAATCTTCGCTGTCGATTGGGTTCGACGGATATTTTTGGTCCCATACTTCACGGAGCCGACTCCAATTCTTTTCGATCATTTCACGGACGCGAACGTCGATTTGATTCCAGCTTCCACCCGGCGGCACCAAGAACTCGCCATCTCGCAATCCCAGCCGCCATTCTTTCCGCTTATGGAAAATCGTGACATGAGGCGGTTCAACACGCTCTCGTTCTCGGATCTTGACCTTCCAACCTTCATCGCCCAACGGAGAAGGTAGCTTCAGGGAGAATGCCATCATCACCTCCGTCCGGGCCGAAATGTCCTTTTACATTTGTAAAGTAAAATAGGACAAAATGGAATGCCTTTTCACAAGCCTTCGTCTGCCAGCCAAACAACCGCCCACCGTAACATGGCTGAATGATCGAACGGCAGGTGGCGGCCATCAAACGCCACGCTCAATCGGCTTCTTTTCTCAACTAACCCAAGTTGTACCACTACTCAGGAGATTGCTTGCTTGTTCCCCGATGCGTCGTCCACGTCGTATTTGCTTGCTAAGATGGGCCTCAACGAATGTGGCCTTTGAAATAAGGAGCACCAAGTGCAACGACTTTTGTTAAGCCTGCTTTGCGTCCTTCTGGTGTCGTTTTTCAGCAGTCAGCAAGCAGCCGCCACCGGAGACGACGAGGAATCGACAACTCCGGTCGTGGCCGAAGGCGTTGGGCTAACTCGTGACGAGGCTTTGAAAGATGCCTACCGAAATGCGGTGCGCCAGATTGTTGGCGCGACCGTGGATGCTGAAACTGTGGTGAGCCAGGATTCCGTCATCACCGACAAGGTGATCACGTTGAGCAATGGGACCATCAAATCGCACAAGCTCCTGTCTGACGTTTCCGAGAACGGGCTTTTTCGCATCCGAATTGTCGCCAATGTCAAAAAGGGCGAGGTTGTGCAACGACTCCGCGCCGCCAAAGTTTCGGTGAAGGAAGTCGATACCAAGAACTTGGTTGCTGATGTGCGTTCAACTCAGGCTAAGGAGTCTGCGGAGAAAATCAGTTCGCAACAACGAACCGCCGATGCCGAAGCACTTTTTGAATCATCGTTGAAGGAGTTGTCGGCGAATTTCTTTGAAGTTTCCGCTGACGGTGAGATCAAAAAAGAAAGCGTTTCGGGCGACGATGTGACCTTCTCTTACAGCATCCTCATTCAGCCCAATCCAGACGTTTTCAAGCAATGCAGCAAGAACCTACAGAAGGCACTTGAGGCATCCACCGATCAGCATGATGAACTAACCATCAAAGCTCTGGCGACAGGAAAAGCGGATGACAAAGGCAGACGAGAAGTATTACCCCTCAATAATCAACAAATACCTCGCGCGCGAGGTGACTGGACTGTCCTACTCTCCACGCATGTCAACAAAAATGCGACCCGCACCGAATGGATCGCCTTTCACATGTCCAAGGACAGTGGCATCAAAAAGATTGTGAGCCATTTTGCGACCCAGCGACGCCAGATAAAAATCTCTCTGCTGTCCGCCAATGATGATGTCGTCGCAGTTGATAGAATCCCATTCAGATGGACTGGGCCTTGGTCTAACGGGTATCGGTTCCAGGTTCGAATGGCACTGCCGCTTGCGTGAGTTGAAGTTACGTCGAGCAGCCGGTCAAGAGTTTCGCTCG
>JANNDA010000383.1:0-2043 GCA_031387195.1 Planctomyces sp.
GCCCTCAACCGGCACTCCTCGTCATGCGGTACTCACGTGCCCGAATCTCGCCTCAACTGCAACACACAATCGCAGTTGCCGTCCAGCACAAGCTCGACTGCCAACCGATCACAGAACAAAACTTGTGCCATGAAGTCAGCGCTAGCGCCCTGTGGCTGATTTGGTGAATCCGAATTCTTAGTCGTGACGCAGCACTAGCCGCCATAAAGTGGCGTTCAACGATTCGCTTTTGCGGCCTATGCTGCGGACCACTGGAATTGACGGGCTAATCACAACCGCCCCGTTCTGAATGCGATTTGAGGAGAGCTTTCGATGAAAACAACTCACACCGCGACTGTCATTAACGGTGCGTTGAAACTCGACGATCCGCTGGAACTGCCGGAACAAAACCCAGTGACGGTTTCCATCACACCGGCGACTGACTCAGCTCGTCGCAAGGAGATTTTGAAAAAGTTCTTTGAGTTGAGCGACGAGACTCCTCTGTTTGGTGAACCGCTCACTCGGGAGCAATTGCATGAACGCCGCTGATACCAATGTTTGGGTTTATGCGATTGACCATCGCGACCTCGAACGGAGGCAGAAAGCCCGCGACTTGCTTAATCGCCGCGCAGCTTGCGCCATGATTCCACCAACGGATCGCGGACATCGAACTTCGGCTGCGTGTAATCGAATCGCGAGTCAGTGAGGATGTCGATGCCGTGCCGTTTCTGCATCTCGGCGACGACCGGTGCGTTGAAGCCAAACTGATCCGCGTGCTTCGGAGCCGGCTGCATCTGCGCCAACCGAATCGTGCCGTAGTAGGCCGGGTTGTAGGTCAGTGAGGCACCGATCAGCTACGGACTCGAAACATGATTCGGGACGCGCGAGTCGAGCTTCCGGAACGTGCCGATCGCCATATATGGAACTGTCCGCTTTGTTTCCCCCGTTTGATGAGAAGACTCCAAGTTCATACCCTGCGGAACTATTGCAGGTCGCGACGCGGCGAGACTTCCGCCGCCACCAGGAATCTGGAGTTTCCACGGTCAATGGATCAAGTACACCAATACCTGCTGGAAATCGTTCGCCGCTACGGCACGCCGACTTATGCCTTCGATCTGCAAAGATTGCGGACACAGGTCGAGAAGCTGCGAACTTCCTTGCCGGCCGCAGTCGAGATTCTGTACTCGCTGAAGGCGAATGCCTCGCTGGGCATTTGCGATGTGCTGGCGGACTGCGGCATCGGTGCCGACGTGGCTTCCGCGGGCGAGTTGGCCACGGCCATCGAAGCCCGATTTCCCTCCCCGCGGATCTTCGTGGCTGGCCCATTCAAACTGCCGGAAACGCTCGCGCAGCTTCGCGACTTGCCCGAGGCCGTGATCTCCGTCGATTCGCCGAGCGAACTGCAAATGCTCGCCGAACAGCCCGTCCGCAATCCGATCGTGCTGCGACTGCGGCCCGACTTCGGTTCGCAGGCCGTTGTCACGGCTGGACACGAATCGCGGTTTGGCTTCGTCGGCGAAGATGTCTCGTCGTGCCGAAAGCTGGTGAACTCACGAGCGGTCAACGTCATCGGCTTCCATGTTTTTTCCGGCTCGCAGGTGCTGAACGCTGAAGGGATCGTCTCGCATTTGCGGGGCGCGTTGGCGATCTCACTCCGAGCGGCCGACGATTTGGGAATCGCACCCGCGCTGCTGAATCTCGGCGGCGGCTTCGGCATTCCGTACGCATCGACGGCCGGCGAGTTGGATCTGCGGGCCATCGGTGACGAACTGGCGATGATTGCCGAGCGAGTGCCAACCACGCGGCTCGTGCTGGAACTGGGCCGGTACTTGGTGGCGCAGGCCGGTTGGTATCTGACGTCAGTGCTCGGACATCAGACCAATCAAGGCCGGGCGGCGGTGGTGGTCGATGGCGGAACTCACCAGCGCGCCGACATGTGCGGTCTGTGTCTGCGCACGAAAGCCAGTCCGCCCCTAATTTTGAACGCGGGCATGGTTCCAAGTCGGGGTGCAATGGATGTGAGCGGCAAGGCGCTAGCCGCCGGTAGCAGCTCAGAACCGGCGG
>JANNDA010000765.1:0-2038 GCA_031387195.1 Planctomyces sp.
GCCCACACCGCCATGAGCACGCAGGCCCTGAGTTCCGAGACGGTTCGCGAAGGACTGAAAGACGTCCTGCTTGGCCCCGCGCAGCTTTACGAAGCGTTGCGAGAGCAGAAAGTCGCGGATGCGACGAAGGTGTAACGACTCGGTGTCGCGATCTCCGAAGAGCAGCCGGGACTTCGTCCCACTCGCCAGCTTAAGAACGCGCCAGACGAAGACTCAACTGGCTCTTCGGTTGTTGTTGCGACCGCAATGAAAGTTGCTCGGAAGATGACTCACTTGGCCGTCCGCTTGAAGCAAGATCAAACTCGACACTACCGGGCGGCTTGCGCCGCTCCGCTACTCGCCCGGTTCTAAGGTAGTAGGCACATTCCATGTGCCGCTTCCCTGCGATTTGCGGACGGCACATGGAATGTGCCTGCTACTTTGCGGGCTCCGCTCGCCAAAACATGCCGAGGCCAATGGGCTGGAATGGAAAGGATGCTTCTATGACCCCGACAACTGGAACGCGGGGGATGATCTCAACCGCGCGTTGTCGGCGGCCAGCTCGTGCTCCTGCCCGAACGCAGATCTCTTCGCTGACGAACGGGCGTGACAATCGGGAGTCATTCGGTATCGTTTCGCCCTCTTCGCTCACAGACCGATCACGCCACCAACGTTCGCAGGGAGGTGACAGAATGGCTCGCAACGAACAACGACGGCAGAAAAAGTTGGCGATCAAGAAATCGAAACGACGGGAAGAACAACGGGGCGTGGCTCGCGTGCAGTCTTCGGGGGTGCGGGGGCAAATGGAGTTGGCTCAGCATTGGCCGGTCGTGCAGGCGCGAGTCTCCTCGCGAATCTGGGAAGATGGCATGGGCGAGGCTCTCTTGGTACGCCGCGGGCCGGGAGGAATGACCGCCTATGCCTTGTTCTTGTTGGACGTGACTTGTCTGGGGGTCAAAGACGTGATTGCGCATGCGGCTCCCGATCACGTCGCGGCGATTTGGCTGTCCGGTCTGTTCGAGCGGAGTGGTCCGTGGATTGACGTTGCTCCGGAACACGTGCGAAAACTGGTCGAAGGCTCGATCGGATATGCCTTATCGCTGGGGCTCGCTCCTCATCGTGACTGTGCCGCGGCGCTGCCGATCTTCGGCGAACTGGAGAGTTCGCGGTGTGCGACGGAATTCACGTTCGGTCGCGACGGGCAGCCGTATTACATCGCTGGACCGCATGACTCACAGGCTCGGATCCGCGAAATCCTCAGCACGCTTAAGCGAGTTTGCGGTCCCAACGGATTTCACGACACGATCCCCACCGCGAGCCCAGCCGTGATGAGTGAGTTGGCGGACGTGATCGAAGAGACGGACGCTCGTCTCATCGAAGCGTAGGGATTTTAGCCGTCGAGGCTCACTTCTTCCGGACGCTTTTTCTCTGCGCGGCGGGCGATACCATTCCGCGAGGTTTTCGGATCGCTCGTTCGTGACGGCGATTTTTGGGAATGAATCTGCTCACGTCAGAAGCGAGGTCGATGATGCGACGTTGGATATTTGGTGTTGCGGTGACCGCGATGATGGCCGCGTGCGGGGGTTCGCTTTGGGCGGTTGAGATCGAAACACTGTTGAAGACCATCAAATCGGTGGGCCGCGAAGGGCAAGGCAATACGGCGGCCGGGCAAGCGGTGAACGAGCTTTCTCAACAAGACGCGACGGTCCTGCCGACGGTGCTCGAATCGTTTACGGATGCGAATCCACTGGCGGCAAATTTCTTGCGGAGTGCCGTGGAAGCCATCGCGGATCGCACACTGAAGGCTGGGAAATCGTTGCCGAACAGCTCGCTGGAAAAATTCATCAGCGACAAAGACCGAGATCCGCGTGGGCGACGGCTGGCCTACGAATTGTTGTCGCGCGTGGATACCGCCGCGCCCGACCGGCTGATCCCCGGAATGCTGCTCGATCCGAGTCCTGACTTCCGTCGCGATGCGGTGGCGCGATTGATCGAGTCGGGTGAAAAACTGCTCAAAGACAAAGAGTCCGAAGCGGCGAAGGTCGTCTTCAAAAAGGCG
>JANNDA010000775.1:0-2246 GCA_031387195.1 Planctomyces sp.
CAGTCCGACGAACATGGGGTTGCTCAGTTGGAAGATGAAGCGGTTCTGGGACGAGACCATGATGCCACAATGGGCCAAGGTGGATGGCAAGATCGCCTGCGCGTTCAGCTCGTCCGGCGGCTCTGAACTGGCCTGTCAGAGTTTGCTGACAGTGCTGATGAACTTCGGCTTCCTGGTGTTTGGCGTCACCGACTATGTGAGCCGAGACCTGACGCTGCACTATGGCGCGATCGCCGCCAAGGAACCGCGCGACGAGGAAACGCACGCCGCCTGCCGCAAGCTCGGCCGCCGCCTCGCCGAGTGGACCGCCGTCTTTTGCCACTCACGCCGCGATGAACATCCCAATCAGAAGATGTCCGAAAGAATGATTCCGGAAGCGTGACCGTCCCGAACGATTGTTCCTGCGCAGGAGACGCTCCATTGAAGCTCGACGGCAAGGATCATGTGGGCCAGCGGCACTCGGCGTTTACTGTTGATTCAGCGTCGCGGCGAGCGATTTGAGTTCGGTGGCCAGTTGCTGCGCCTTGGCTTCCCATTCGGTTTCGGTGGCTGAAAAGAAGCCGGTGGCCATCTGAAATGTTCCATCGAAGCCTGCGGGCATGATCTGTTCGGGAAAAAACAACAACCGCATCTTGCGGTAGATTTTCGGACCGTCGGTGAACTGCAACCAGGTGCCAGCCCCCGGCGGCTGTTTCACGACATAACTCACCGCCCCTTTTCCACTGGGGGCGTCGTACACCGCCATCCACCGCGCCGCCTTGTCGCCCCCTTCGGTCGGCTTGGCGGTATCGGGGAGAAACGTCCCGCGATTCCGGAGGCCCTGGTCGTCGCCGAAGAGATAAGCCGTCACGGTCGGACTCCAGGCATACATCATTGCCGCCGCGATTCTGAGATCGACGGCGGTTTCCGTCCGCACCCGAGCGGACTCGATCAGAACTCCGTCACGCAAACTCAAGCTGGATTCCACATCAATCGCTCGGATCTTGGATCGACGCTCCATGCGGAACGATTGGCCGTGGATGCTCATCTTCGGTGACAGCTCTGTCACGAGCCGGTCATCGAGAAAGAATTCGAGCCGCGTGACATTTTCTTTCTCGACTTGGCCGGGCTTGTTCGGCACGTCGAGGAAATGAGCACTGCCCAGCGCTCCGACACCGCGGATGTTCATGATCGTTCCATACGCGCTGTCTTCGACGGCCATCACGGTTTTCTGGTAATCGATCCGGCTCAGCGTCCACATCTTCGGGCCATCAATCCGAATGACCAAATCACCGACGCCGACCGTCAGACTTTCCGGACGTTGGAGATCGGTCGAGTCCTTCGTCGTCGGATCGGCGTACCCCGTGTCGGACATGAACAACACGATCAAGGCGTAGGCCATCGTCATGAACTGGATGCATCGCATGGGTCTTGGTCCTTAGGTCGAGAGCCTGATCAGGCTCTCGAACCGAGCAGTATGAAAACCTTGGCGAGATTGGCTACGACGCCTTGAATAATCCCAGCGAGGAGCTTGTCCGAGTAGCCGTCGATTGTCGTCTTTCGCTCCGGGAAAGAACGTCCTTTCGCGGAGCGAAAGGGGACAATGTGAGTGCCATTGGGCGTCAGCCCTCCGAGACTTTGGTAGTCCATTCGGTGGGCTGCCGCCCTGCCGCCGCGATATTGGCTTGCAGATGTTCTCGGCTTAATCCTCCGACAATCAAGCTGCCGACTTGTGGCTTGGATAACACGAACTGAATCGCTTCGGCTGCCGGCAATCGCCCTGAGGCGAGCCCTTTTTTCACGATCACGCCCAGTCCGCGACTGGCCGCAGCCGTGATCACTTCCGCATGTGACTCGTCTTGTAAGTGATATTCCACCATGAGCACATCGGCCCAACCTAAAGCGGCTTCGGCACCTGCCGTCGTCTTTCCCGAAAAGCCGAGGCAACGCACATAGCCCGCTGTTTTCAGCTTTTGCAGGGTCGGAATCAAATCACTTTGCTGTTGGATCGCGACGTCGTCTCCGTGCGCATGCACGAAAAGAATATCGATCACTTCCGTCCGCAAGCGGCGCAGGCTCTCGGCAACGCTTGCACG
This sequence comes from Planctomyces sp., assembly GCA_031387195.1. Classification (GTDB taxonomy): domain Bacteria; phylum Planctomycetota; class Planctomycetia; order Planctomycetales; family Planctomycetaceae; genus SXKJ01. The sequence goes on from JANNDA010000775.1 coordinate 2,076, forward strand.
AACAGCGACACCGGTGAAATCGTATCGTGACTCGCCACGTTCAAACCGCTCGCCCACTTTGGTGGATAAGACAAACTCACCGCGCCGGTGCGACAGGAATCGACCGATCCGCTCCTCGCTCGTCCCATAGGCCGGAGCCGTGTCGATCAGATTGATCCCGGCATCCAACAC
>JANNDA010000815.1:0-2444 GCA_031387195.1 Planctomyces sp.
ACGCTTCACAGGACAATGAACTCATCGCGTCTGGGAGCGCCCGCCCTCGCTGACGCGTCGGGTTACTTTTCACACAGATCAATCCAGGGCTGCATTCAGGTTACGTGGAGGCAGCATAACGCTTGGGAAGGGTCGTCACCAATCGCGGCTCGCGGACCTCACTTTCATTGCGGGCCTGCTTAGAATCCGCCGCGCGTTGAGTTCGTCATTTCGAGGAGAGACTTTCATGCGTCGTTGGATTGGTTCGCTGTTGGTGGCTTTGGTCTGTGTCAGTTTCAGCAACGCCGCCGAATCTTGGCCTCGGTTTCGAGGCGCGAACGGTTCGGGCTTGGCCGCACCGGGATCGAAACTACCGACGGAGATTGGTCCGGACAAACATGTGGTCTGGAAGATCGACTTGCCTCCTGGCCATTCGTCGCCAGCCATTGTCGGCGATCGCATTTACGTGACCGGCGAACGCGAACAAAAGCTGGTAACGATCGCGTTGGATCGAGCCACCGGCAAGACGTTGTGGGAGCGAGAAGCTCCGCATGAAAAGTTGGAAAGCGTGCATGGCATCGGCAGTCACGCGCAGTGCAGTCCGGCGGCTGATGCGGATCGAGTCGTCTCGCTCTTTGGTTCATGCGGACTGTTTTGCTACGACCGTGACGGCAACGAACTTTGGAAGGTTCCGATGGGACCGTTCAAGAACGAGTTCGGTGCCGGTAGCTCGCCACAGATCGTGAATGATCGAGTCATTCTGTGTCAGGACCACGACACGGATTCGTTCCTCGCGGCATATGACAAGCGAACTGGCTCGGTCATTTGGAAGACCGATCGCTCGGAGTTTCCTCGCAACTATTGCACGCCGGTGATTTGGGAGGTCGATGGTCAGCGGCAGGTTGTGGTCGCGGCGACATTGCGAGTCATCGGCTACGACTTTCAGTCCGGCAAAGAACTCTGGACCGTGCGTGGGATCTCGCGAGTGGTTTGCATGAGCCCGGTGATCGGTGGTGACAATCGGCTGTATGTCGCCGGATGGGCCGCCGGTGGTGATGAGTCGCAGCGCATCTCCGTCGAACCGTTCTCGGTCGTGAAGAAAGATGTTGATAAGAACGGCAACGGCACGCTGGAAGAAGACGAGCTACCCAAGGGAGACATCAAGCAACGTTTCCCACAAGTCGATCGCGACAAGAACGGCTCCGTCACAGAGAAAGAGTACGAATACTTCCGCATGTTGTTCGAGCAGGGAAAGAACCTCGTCGTCGCGATCAAACCCGGCGCGAAAGGGGAGGCGACCGAATCGCACTTGCTGTGGCAGCAGCCGAAGCTCGTGCCGTTCTGCTCGTCGCCGCTGTTCGTTGACGGACTCGTCTTCACTATCAAAGACGGCGGCATCCTGGCCAGCTTGGATGCTCAGACTGGCAAACATCTCAAACAAGGCCGCGCATCCGGCACCGAGGATTACTACAGCTCACCCGTGGGGGGAGACGGCAAGGTTTTTGTGATTGACGAGGAAGGCCGGTTGACCGTCATCAGTGCCGAAAAGGACTGGCGAGTCTTGCACACGGCCGAGTTCGGCGAAAAAGCGTTCGCGACTCCCGCGCTCATCGACAACAAGATCTATCTGCGAACCAACGGGCACTTGTACTGCTTCGGCGAATGAGCCTTTGAGCGACTTAGCACGACGCGCCAGCGACTGGTTCAGCCACCACCACTCGCGGGCGCGTCGTGCTAATTTTTCCGTGAGTCAGAGAAGTAATTTCAACCTTTGTTCCTAAGCATTGGAAATCATCTCGTGTCACTCATCGGAAAAACGTTGTTCATCACCGGCGGCAGCCGCGGCATCGGCTTGGCGATCGCATTGCGAGCGGCTCGCGATGGAGCCAACGTTGCGATTGCGGCGAAGACGTCGGAGCCTGATCCGCGATTGCCGGGAACGGTTCATTCGGCGGTGGAAGAGATCAATGCGGCCGGTGGGCACGGGCTTGCGTGTGTTTGCGACGTGCGGAGCGAAGAACAGATTCAGGCCGCCGTGAAGCGAACGGTCGAGACGTTTGGTGGGATCGACGTGGTGATCAACAACGCCAGCGCATTGTTTCTTGCAGGGACGCTCGACACGCCAGCGAAACGGTTTGATTTGGTTCACTCGGTCAACGTGCGTGGGACGTTTCTGACGTCACAAGCCTGCTTGCCGCATCTGCGACGAGCGGTCAATCCGCACATCCTGACGCTCGCCCCGCCGTTGAATTTCGAGGCTCGATGGTTCGCACCGCATCTGGCATACAGCCTCTCTAAGTTCGGCATGAGCCTGTGCGTCCTGGGCCTGGCCGAGGAATTTCGAGCGGACGGAGTCGCGGTCAACGCACTCTGGCCGCGAACGGCGATCGCGACGGCGGCGGTTCGCAATCTGCTCGGCGGAGACCATGCCATGCGCCGCTGCCGCAAACCGGAGATTGTCGCCG
>JANNDA010000826.1:0-3288 GCA_031387195.1 Planctomyces sp.
GTAGTAGCCGACTCCACTGATCGGACCAATGTCGAGATTCGAGGCGGTGAGAAACAACGTCCCCGCTCCACCGTTGAAGGTCACGGTCCCGCCTGAGCCACTGGCACCCACGATGTATGTGGAGCCGCCCATCGGCACAATGGTGATCCCGCCGCCATCTGGATAGGCCTTGATGCTCCCGACTCCGTTGGTAAACCCACCGCCGTTCGAGACCGAGAACCCCAAGCCAGTGGCACTTTCACTCGGCCCCAGGATCTTGGGTTTGATCCTCAGAGTGGCACCACCCGCCGAGTTGTTCGCATCAAGCACCGAGTAAGGAATGACAACGTCGGGGCCGGTCATGAAAGCGGCAACGTCGGGCGGCAGGTACGAGTACGATCCATCGGCGTTGCCCGTGAAGCCTGTGGGAGCTGCGCCCCACGTCGTGGTCATGGCGAGTCCGTCAGGGTTGTAGTCGTTCCCCATGACGTTCCCGGTGCCCGCCGTGTCCCAACTACTGCCCCAGGAGGTCACGTCATCCTTGGCGTCGATGGTCAACCAATTCCATTTGGGCTTGTTGGTGATGGCGATCTGCATGGGCTTGGTCGTCGTGCTGCCGCCAAAGTTGTCAGTGACCGTGAATGAGAACGAGTCCACAACGTTGAAGAAACCCGGTGACGCGTTGTAGTTCCAAGACCAGGCCATTGCTCCCCCACCGGGTGCAAAGGCATACGGGGTCAGTGTCACTGTGCCGTAGGCAGGCGCACTCGCCGGAACGGCTGTGGTCGAGTCTCCATCGACGTCAAATCCAATCGTTCCACTGGCGGTGTCAGACATGATCATCGGCGTCATTCCACCCAAGAGCATCGGACCGGGAGAGCCAAGCCCCGGCATGGGGAACGACGGCGGAGCGATCGTCGCGGGATCAGGACGAATGACGACGTACGCCATCAAACCCGGAGCGTCACCGGGGTTCTGGTTGGTGGAGATGATCGTCGCGCTGGCTCCCGCGCTGCCGCCGAACACGTCCGTGACTTGGTAGGCCACCGCTGATCCACCCGGTGTATTGGAGGCAGTGGCGGGCAACCCACCAGAGACGACGTTGAGCAATACGCCCACATCGTTGAACAACACCGAGGGATACGTGCCCTGAATGCTCTTTCCATGAACCGCGTAATACGGCCCATCGTCATGAGCGATCGGCACATCATTTCCCGCCACCGCAGGGACCGAGGGAGTTGGACCGGGATCAGCACTGGTCACGCTCAACAGCGTGCGAAACTCCAAAACCTCGATCGGTACACTCTCCGACTTCTGCCGCCGGGCTTTGCTCAGTGGTCGCGACGACAAACTCCTCCTGCCCCCCCCAATTTAACACGACAAGACGAAAGCAAACGCCCGGACAAATCATTGAGCCAAGAAACGCGCAACATGACTGACCTCCAGAGTGGATGAAGGAACGTGATGAGTCGCAATGCCACGCCGAGAACCGGCGGAATGAATCATGGTTGTGAACAGGATGTCCCAGTTGTGTCACTGGCTAAGACCGGTCTACTGACTGCCCTGAACGAATGGGGCGATAGATTTGCCTCGCGATTTCCCAAACACAAGCGTCGCGAGAAGACATTTTTCCAATTTTGCCGAGGTCCAACTTTTGCCTCACGACAATTCTTGTCAGGGTTTCTCTGACAGCGGATCGTCGGCTCGCTCGGTCGGACCACTCGTCCGCAGGATTCAGCATTTCGTAGAAGCGGACTCCCCTCTCGCCGTAGTAGTGGTAATGAGCGTCAGCCTACAAACGGCTCCAACTGAAACAACAGCGCCGCTCCAAAGAATGCGCTCGCTGCGAAAACGCCAAGAAGCCGACGCGATTGGGTTGGAGAAGCGGTCATTGGGAAAGTTGACGTGATGGTTGATTTGGTGAGCAAAAACAATGTGGCTACGAGGACGGAAACCGTGTGACCGCACCGAGCCAGCAGGCTACCGTTTTTGCAGCATTCACCAATGCACTCGGATCGTGAATCTTTCTTCACAATTTGTGACGATCACGACTCCCCGGCCATTTCCACCGCCCCTTGCAAGTGGGTTTGAGCCCACGTTTAATCCCCGCTCGATTTTGCGGACTTTTCCACAGGCATTGACCGCCAAGCGGCGGATTTCGATCAACTCAGACAAGGGACATCTTTCATGACGGAGCGAATTTGGAATTTCTCGGCGGGGCCGGGAGTGTTGCCGGTGCCAGTGTTGGAAGAGGCACGCGAGAATTTGTTGTCGTTGGGTGAGACGGGCATTGGAATCTGCGAGCATTCACATCGCGGCAAGGCGTTCCTCGCGGTGTATGAAGAGTGCGAAGCTCTGTGCCGTGAGATCGGTGGGATCTCGTCCGACTACAAAGTGCTGTTCCTGCAAGGCGGTGCCTCGTTGCAGTTCGGCATGATCCCGATGAATTTTCTGTCGAGCGACGCGACCGCCGACTACCTCATCACGGGAGCGTGGGCGGAGAAGGCTCAAGAGGAAGCGGTGCGGTTCGGCAAGACGCACATCGCGTGCAGCAGCAAGGACCGCAACTACTGCTACATCCCGAAGACGGTGCAGTGCAGCGACAACGCGGCCTACGTGCATTACACGTCCAACAACACGATCTTCGGGACGCAGTGGCAACGGATGCCGGAAGTCCCGGCAGGCTCGACGTTGGTTTGCGATGCGAGCAGCGACATCTACAGCCGACCGATCGACGTCTCGAAGCACGCGCTGATTTACGCCGGAGCGCAGAAGAACCTCGGCCCGTCGGGCGTGACGCTGGTCATCGTCCGCAACGACTTGATCGAGCGCGGAAGCAAAGACTTGCCCGCGATGTTGCAGTACCGGACGCACTCCAAGAACGACTCGATGTACAACACGCCGCCGACGTTTGGCATTTATCTAATGGGGCTCGTCTTCAAGTGGATCAAGGCAAACGACGGCCTCGTCGGCATGGAACAACGCAACCGCGCGAAGGCCGACCGCCTGTATGCGTACCTCGATCAAAGCCAGCTTTTCAAAGCGACCGCCGACAAAAACAGCCGCTCGTTGATGAACGTGACGTTCGTGACGGGCAGCGAGGAACTCGACGGCAAGTTCGTGAAGGCCGCGACCGCTGCGAAACTCGATGGCCTCAAAGGTCATCGCAGCGTCGGCGGCATGAGGGCCAGCATCTACAACGCCTTCCCGATCGAAGGGATCGACGCGCTGATTGCCGTGATGCAAGAGTTTGAGGCGCAGAACACGTAACCTAATAACGCGTCGTGTATCAACACTAGCACGACGCGC
>JANNDA010000850.1:0-5363 GCA_031387195.1 Planctomyces sp.
CAGTCCCAGCCCAACGGCTTGACCACCGGTTCAATCAAGTGCCCCAATCGTCCGATGAAGCTGCGTACGACGAGATACGCTCGCAGGCGATTGACCTCCTCGCGAGCGTCATCCAATGGACGCATTTCGGCATCGAGTTCCGCAAGGCCACGCTCGGTGTTTGCGATCTGTTCGAGTAGTCGAGCACATCCCGCTTCGTGATTCGGGTCAACAGCGGCGAGCTGTTGTTTCAATCGGGCCAGCTCTGCTTGACCTGTTGAGCGATACCGCAACGGATCAGACTTTTCGGCTTCGAGCCGCTCGATGAAGCGTTGCTTCTCAAACTCCGCCGAGTGATCCGCCGGAAAGAAACTGGCTGCCCAGACCACGATCGCGGCAGCGAAGATCAGCGTGCCGGCACGGCTCACGAACGCCATCATGCGATCCCACACGCGACTCAGCACGATCCAGGGAGAGGGCCACTTGTAGGCGGGCAACTCCATGACGAACGGCGGCGTTTCGCCGTGAAAAATTGTCTTTCGCAGCACCCACGCCACCGGCACGGCGACGACGATCCCCAGCGAGTACATCGCGAACAACACGAGCCCTTGCTGACCGATCGGCAAACCGAGCAGCCGCTTCTCCGGAATGAACAGCGAGATAAACAGCGAGTAAACCGGCAGTCGCGCCGAGCAGCTCATCAGCGGTGCGATCAAAATTGTCGCCAGCCGAGCGCGGCGATCTTCGATCACGCGCGTCGCCATGATCCCCGGAATCGCACAAGCGTGAGACGTCATCAAGGGCACGAACGACTTGCCGTTCAAACCAATCTTGGACATCAGCTTGTCCATCAAGAACGCGGCGCGCGCCAGATACCCACAGTCTTCCAACAGCGCAATGAACAAGAACAACATCGCGATCTGTGGCAGGAAGATGAGCACTCCGCCGACCCCCGCGACCACACCGTCGGTCAGTAAGCTGCGAAATGTCCCCGGCGGCACGATCGAGGAAACAATTCCCGCGATCCAACCTTGCCCCGTTTCGCACCAGCCCATCAACGGCTGCGCCCAAGTGAAGATCGCTTGAAATACGACAAACATCAGTGCGGCAAAGATCAACATGCCCGCGAAGCGGTGCGTCAGAACTCGGTCAACTCGGTCACTCAGCATTTGTGGTCGAGATGCCGGCACGGTGACGACATCGGCAAGAACGTGCTTCGCCCAGGCGTATCGCGACTTCGCTTCAACTGCCGGGATGCGACACCCGGCGGCCTTCAGTCGTGCGCGCGATTCATGCAACGCGGTTAACCACGCCGCCTTGTTCTCGGTGAGCCATTCCGTTTCGAGATAACCACCGACGTCGAGCAAGGCTCGTTCAACCAAATAGCTCGGCGTGTCTGACCTTCCGAGTTCAGCAAGTTTCGTCGCCAGTTGATGGCACTCGGCGTAAAAGTTTTCGGGAAACGGGTGCGGCCGAGGCCCCGGCCCGTTCGGCACGGCAGCCGCGATCGCCGCTTTAACGACGTCGAGCCCCTCGCGGCGATGGGCCGATGTGGCCACGACCCGCACACCCAACTTCTTTTCCAAACCGACAAGATCGATCTTCACGCCGCGCGTTTCCGCGACGTCCGACATGTTCAACACGAGCACAGTCGGCAGGCCGAGATCGAGCACTTGGCAGGCGAGATACAGATTTCGTTCGAGGTTCGACGCATCCAAAATACAAACGACCGCATCGACCTTCGCGACATCCGCCTGCCTTCCGAGCAACACGTTGACCGAGACCATTTCGTCCAGCGATCGCGGTGACAGACTGTAGGTGCCCGGCAAATCGACGAGTTCAATCTCTTCGACCATCCCTTTGAGGCGGCCGATCTTTTTCTCGACGGTCACTCCCGGATAGTTACCGACTCGCGCTTGCAGCCCAGTCAGCGCATTGAACAACGTGCTTTTTCCCGTGTTGGGATTACCGATGATGGCGACAGTCAGAGACATGCGGATGGAGGCCGTTGAGGGGATCGAGGGACGTGGATGGTAACGCTCCGGCGGGTCGCGGATTCTGGCGTAAGGCGCTGGCGGTCGCCAGCCGCGCCTAAATTTCGTAGCCCAGGCGGCTATGCCGGTTGTGAAGACGCATCACTCGCCTGACGAAAGACTCGATCCAGCAATAAATGAGTCGGTAAGTAAATGCACGTCGGCAGCATGAAAAGCATCAGGCCGAGGTAGGCCAGCGGAGGCATCCACTCTTGAGGTTTCGCGTCGCTGAAGCCGTGAACGTAGTTGATATTCACAGGGAGGTTCGGGGTGTCAGCGGGCGCGGGGGGAGCCGGCATGACGAAGAAGCAAATCAAAACCAAACCCCAGGCCAACACGGTCCACGCTTTGAAGGCTCGACGGTCATAACCGAGTTGCCAGATCAGCCACAGCAACAGAATCGGCAGCCAGAAATGGAAGAACGACAAGCCCCGCGTGAACAACGTCAGCTTGGGGTTAAACATGTAACCGGTCATCCCCGTGATCGGCAGCCCGACAGCCATGCCCAAGAAGTCGATCTGCCACAGTGCTTGCGGCAGCAAGATGCCGACGGCGGGCATCGAGACGAACAGCGCACTTTCACGCCAGACGCCGACCAGCGTCATCAACAGGGCCACGTCACAGAAGTAGAGAAAGTTGGTCGGACCATATGCCTGCCAGTAGTACGGCACCAGCACCGCGACAAATGTGGAATAGGCCAACTTGATCCACAGCGGCAGACGTTTTGCAGAGTTCATTCAAAAAGGCTCTTCATCCAGAAAGAGTGACTGAAACACCAACCCGAAGCGTGAGCGAGGGCGATCGCCCAGACGATTCGATTTGTGGCCACATAGTCAGAGGCGTTCGCCCTCGCTCACGCTTCGGGTTAGTTTTGAAGTCGCTTGCGTCCGGTCTTCGTCAATTCGGTGCAGAGTTCGTGCAATCGCAACCGCAGCGATTCGCGCAGGGACTCATTCGAGTGAGAACCGTACCGAGTCGCTGCGTATTGCAGATACCACTCCGAGACGGATTCCAGAATCGGTTGCGCGTTCGCTTTCTGTCGAATGCGTGCCGCGAATTGATGCAGGGTTTCGTGATCCGCCCGGTTCAGATTCCATCGGACGAGCTTGCGATCCAGTTCCTGAACGAGAACTTGGAGCTCGACCACGGTTGCTGGCAGCAAAACCTTGTGAGGCCGGTGGCGCGTGAACCGGATCTGGCGAGCCAGCAAGAACAGCACTCCGCCCGTCAGCAGCCAGCCAGGAATCGTCGTGATCAAGGTCATTGAAAAGATCTGAATCGCCGTGACCACTCCGGCAACACTGCCAGCGGCAAGCACAGCGCGAATCATTTGCCCACGCAGATTGATCTCATCCCACAAATAAGAGAGTTGAAACGAGTTATCAGCGGCCGGGACACCTTCTGCGGGAGTCGTATCGACCACGACCCAACTCGAATCCGGGAGATAGGCTTCGACCCAGGCGTGAGCCTCTTGCTGGCGAATGATCCAATAATGGCCCAGCGGGTTGTAATTGCCTCCCGCGAAGCCGGTCACGTAACGGCAGGGGACGCCTCCCTGTCGCAGCAGCACGGCAGTCGCACTCGCGAAGAACTCACAGTGAGCGGCCCGTTTCTCGAATAAGAAATAGGCCAGGGGCTCTTGTCCGTGAGGCACGTCAATTCCCGGCTGGTAGGTGAAACGTGAGAAGAATTTGTGGACCGCGCGCACCTTAGCTTCCGGAGTCTCGCAACCGGCAAACAAGTCTGCCGCAAGTTGGACAAAGCGAGGAGTCCGCACCTGCTCAGGAAGGTCTAACAAGTGTTCGGTGACAAACTTCGTTTCCGCCGGCGAGAGTTCAAACGGTTGATGCGGTTGCCATTCGGTGGGCTGAATCAGTGGCTGCCGCGCAGTGCGATCACCGCCCGAAGGCAACCACGCGGTCAGGCTCAGGTTTGAGGGCAGACCATCGCTCAGCGGAACACCATGACGATCGACCGTTAATTGTTTGACGGGAAGTTGAATGCATCTCGCTGACAGCGGCAGGAACGTGAATTGATCCACCACGCTCTCACGCCAAATGGTCAGCGGATGATGATCAGCCGCAGAAAACATGCGGAGCATGAACAACGGCGGTTGCTGGCCTGTCTCGCCATGCGACATAAACCGCGCCGCCACCTCGCGAGGCAGAGGGTTGCGAACAACGGCGAGCGGCTGCCAGTTGGGGTGACGATCCCAGCCATTTCCGTTGAAGCGATCAAAGACCGCACCGCGCAAATATCCCGGCTCGCTTTCCGAAACCACACGCAACGCAGTCTCGTTGCTGACGCTCGACTTCAAGAGTTGCAAGCTTCCCAGTGAGGCTTGGCCTGTAAAACCGACATAGGCGTTGTTCCCCGGGGCTTGTCGTGCGGAACTGGCACGCATCACAAGCTGCTCCAGTTCGTTCCATCTCTGCAAGACCCAAGCATTACCGGCTCGCGCCGTGAAAACCGTCACGACCAACACCGCAACGCTTAACGTGGGCCGCACCCAACGATGCGATTGAGAGGCGACATGCTCTTGCTGCCGCCGAGTCAATGAGTAGTAGAGACAGGTCAATCCGACCAACGCCTGCGAAGCATGTTGATACATCCGCCGTTGCCGCCGTGTGACATCCACATCGCCGAGGCAAATGAAAACCAGCACCGCGAGAACCGGCACGTAAATCGGCAAAGGCCGATCCGGCCGGCGACCCCACAACCGAGCAACCTGGACCAGCAAAAAAAACTGGGCGGCGGCATGGACCAACGAGTACATCACGAAGCCCGTAATGAACTTCATCTCATGCGGCGCGAGATACCATTTCAAACCGCAAAACACCGCGACGACCAAGTCGATAAGCGGCAGACTCGTAGACGACAATTCCCAACGCCGACGCCAGAACACGGCCGGAAAACTGATCAACACCACAAAGACCGCAAACAGAATCGCTTCAGACAGATACCAGAACAGCACCGCCTGTAACAGAATTATCAGCCAAGCGACCCACGCTTGCCGGTTCATGTTTGATCCGTGAGGAAATCGTAGAACAGGCGGCTCGCCTGTTTGTTTTGTCCGAGAAATTCGGCAGGCGAGCCGCCTGCGCTACGAAAAACTGCCCGACTCGGAGAGTCTGTGAAGATTTACGTAGGATAAGCTTCCAGCTTGTCGGAACTGCTTTTGAAGGTGACAAGCTGGAAGCTTATCCCACGAAAAGTTCACAACCTCGGAGAGTCAGGCGACGAAATCATTCAGCACCGCGCGAACAGTTGTTTCCGGAACATCACTCATGACCTCAACATGACCGAGACGTTTCGGCAAGACGAAGCGCAACTGCCCACCAACGGTTTTCT
>JANNDA010000871.1:0-3055 GCA_031387195.1 Planctomyces sp.
CGCCTGACGACCGGTGACTCGGTTGGGTTGCGGGCGCAGTCCGGGCCATTCTGCAAGCCGTTTCATACCAGCCCGAAGCGCAAGCGAGGAATTGCAGCGAACTTCCCTCGCTTGCGCTTCGGGCTCGTATGAAACAATCAATCGTCCCGGCTAACCGACAGCGATTTCTTCCAGCAAACTCGCCCGTTGATAGCGTTTGGGGATCTCACCGAGATTTCGATGAGCGATCAGTTCCGCCACGATGCTGACAGCAATTTCCGGAACCGTCTGCGAACCGATGTCGAATCCGAGCGGTGCATTCACGCGGGCGATCGCCTCACGCGAGATCCCTTCGCGGAGCAGATCCTCGAAGATCATTTTGATTTTCCGATGACTGCCGATCATGCCGACGTAACGCGCCGGTGTTTCCGCGAGGTGATACAGCGCTTGCTCATCATGCTGATGCCCACGAGTCACGATCAGGCAATATGTGTTGTGATCGACGTCGAGACCGCTCAGCGCGCCGTCGATGTCTCCGACGATCAATCGCTTGGCTTGCGGGAAGCGATCCGGATTGCAGTATTGCTCGCGGTCATCGACGACCCAGACGTCGAAGTCGCACGCGGCGGCGAGTTCGGCCACTCGTTGCCCGACATGACCCGCGCCGACGATCAACAGTCGGCATCGTCGCAAATGCGGCAAAAACGAGACGCCGCCTACGACATACGGCCGAGGACGCTGCGTCAACGGGCGAAGGTTCTGCTTGATCGAGTCGAGCAATTGGGCGGAGCCAACAGTTCCTGCTGCTCGAACTGAAGGACCGACTGCCGCCACAACTTCGGCTTTATCGTTGATCAAATAGCGATCGCCCGGCTGGCCCGTCGCCTTCTCAGCGTCCAGCACGATCGCCTCGGTGCAACCCGTGTCGGCGGCGATCAGATCCATGACTTGCCGGTAGTAACCAAAATCCGACTCCGACCTCACTGGGTCGATGAGCATCTTCATCCGACCACCGCAGATCAGCCCGTCGTCCCAGCCGTAGTCACTATCGAGATTGAACGTGAGCAACTCGGTCTCACCCTCATCAAGTAAACGGAGCGCGCGTCGCTTCACTTCTGCCTCGACGCAGCCGCCACCCAGCGTTCCGACTTGCGATCCGTCCGGGAAGACGAGCATCGTGGCTCCCGCCTTTTGTGGAGTTGATCCGCGAGTTTCGGCCAACGCCGTAAACGCGACCGGCTGATGCCGTGAAACTGCTTCACTCAGTTGTTGCAACACGTGATTCATGAGGACTCCGCAGAAGTTCGCTATTGCCGATGAGCGGCATTCCAAACAAAAAGGTCTTCTCACGCGAGCGAGAAGACCTTTTTTATTTTGAATTCGGACGTTAGCGAAGTGAGAAAACGTAGCACAGGCGGCTCGCCTGTCGTTTCACCGGTTGGCATGAGCAGGCGAGCCGCCTGCTCTACGTTAGACATGCGCGGTGGACTGCATCGCGAGGGCTAAATCTTGGTTGAGGTCATTGATCATCAAGGATTCGCACTGGAGATCAGACACATCAATTCTCAACACGTTGCCGTCCCAGTGAAACACTTCGTCGAGTGACGCGACATCAGAGTCTGAAACCGCAGCTTGTTGTTGAGCCATCATGTTCGGCTCCTCCTGACGAACGATTCCAGACATGGCACACCTCACACGAGGTAAAAGAAAACGAGAGAGTGCGCAAGCACTGAGCGAAACGCACCAAAGCTTAAGCAGTGAGCATTATAGACAACACTTATTTTCCGTCCCCAGAAATTTTTGTGAGCAAAGCTCGTGTGGCAGACAGTTCCTTCGCCAACCCCGTGACCAAGTCCGGTTTGTCGGCACCAGGAAGAACATTCCAGGTATAGGTCTCAACTTCCAGGTGGGGCGAATACGCCAATTTCGAGATCGCCGCGAGCGCCAATTTCAAATCTTCACGAGTCGTTTCCAATGGTCCGACCCGCTCGGCATCTACTGGCACGTGGAAATGAATCCGCCAGCAATCGGCATTCCCAAAGTCTGCTGGCGGCGTGCGAGCCAGTTCGGCCGTGAGATCGAGCACGTGGCGAACTTCTCCCGACGGCAAGCGGGCAAACGTCTGATGTAGATATCGCGGCTCAACGAAATAGGCCAACGCTTCGCGTGCAGCGAGGTTCTCGCTCGGACGACTGACTTGCAGGGCACACGTGATGTGAACTTTGTTGATGCGAATAGACTCACGTTCTAGCGTGGCAATTGATTCGGCAACGTCCTCGAACTCAACCGATTGATGGCACACGTCGTAACAAACTCCGATGTGCTTGTTGACCGCGTCGAGCACGTTTTCATTCGCAGCCTGGTCTCGCAGCCGTTGAAAGAACGCGACGGTCTCGGCGGTCGTTTCCAGAACACAGCACGGCTCCGGCTCGATCGCGAGTCGAATCGTCTGGCCGGTCTCCGACTCCAGTCGAGCCAGCCGTCGTGCGAACTCGATCACATTGCGGAGGCAATTCGCTTCAAAGTCCGGCGTGCTCGCAAGCGTCTTAAAACCGAGCGGCACCGTCGAAAGGCTCCCCTCCGCTCTGTTCGGTAATGTCGTGCGAATGAGATCGGCCAAAACCCGCGCACAGTCCCACGAATATTCGAGACGGCTGGCCTGTGTCCAATCAGGGAGGTAAACGTTTTCCTTCACCCGCTCGCTGTGAAAATCGCCGAACGGAAACGCATTGAGCGTGTACGTGCAAAGTCCGAGTTCTCCGACTCGGTCAGCAAAACGCCGCACGCGATCCGGTTCAGCCAGCAATTCGCGAATCACTGGCTGAGCGAGCCACAATCCGGCGGCAAGCGGCGATCCAAATTGCTTTCCAGCCGGAACGGTGAAGTCGGTCAAACCTCGTTCGACTTGGGCCACCGTGAGCCCCGGATGCAAGTTGGTGCAATAGCTGAGAGGAAGTTGTGAAAGCGACATGTCTGGGCGAGTCGTCCATTGATGAAGTGCGTTTCACTAACCCGAAGCGTGAGCGAGGGCGAGCGCTTCACGTGACTCCAAGCACCATAGCCTCGTGAAGGATTC
>JANNDA010000938.1:0-3820 GCA_031387195.1 Planctomyces sp.
CAGTCCAAAGCCGCATAACAGCCAGTTAAAAATCCGTAGGACGGGCACTCCTGCCCGTCTTTTCTGTGAGAAATCGACGGGCAAGAGTGCCCGTCCTACCGACGTAATCGGAACCGTACTTATGTCACCATTGAATTGGACCGCCTCGAATCAAGGTGCTTACGAAATGCTTGAACTCTTGAGGTATCGTTTCAGCGGCAATTCCCTGAGCCGGTTGTGTACTTGTGCGGCGCTGTCATTGAGCTGCCTCGCTGGTTGCCAAACCGCACGTGACGTGACCGACTCAGCCTCCTCACCATGGCGAGCACCTGGTGCCTTGATGGCGAGTGCAGGAGCAAGCATTGGTGAATCATGGGAGTCAGTCGTCGAACCGCTTTCACGCCGTTCGACGCCGAGCGACTGTCCGACAGAACAATCGTTGGCCAACAAAGTGCCGACGTATCCCAAGTCGTTGGCCCGCCCTTCTGGTCAACCGAACTCGGCAACACAGATCGCTCGCCAGAACGTCGTGCCGATCCCTCAAGCCAACGCCCTGGCGAAAAATAACGTCGAACTCCTCGCCGCCCCGCCAGCCGCTCAGTCCGCAACCAAGAACGTTCAATCGAGCGTCGGAAATACTCCAGCAAGCCATCGCGAATCGCAACCAGCCAACTCCAGTAACATGAAATCCATGCGTCCGGATTCGGCACCTGCGCCCATCGCTCCTCCAGAACCGCTGCCCGCGCAGGCGGTGAGTCAGTCACGCGAAGTGACTCCGATCGCGGCTGTTGCGAGTACGCCCAATGCCGTTGTCGTTAACGCAGCAGGGACACAAACAGCCGCTCCTAACGCCACGTGGTGCCGCGTCCGAGTTCGCAACATCGGTACTCAACCCGCCACGCAAGTGACCGTGAGCCTCACGTCACCTGCGAACGCTCAGGCAAAGCTCCTGACTTCAGACAACGGAACGACATCACCCGCTGTCGATGGTCGCATGGACTTCGCACCGATCGCTCAAGTTGCCCCCAATGAAGAAATCATTGTCATGGTCGGCGTGGTTGCTGCCGATGAACGTTCCAACCGCCTGCGTGTGCAAGTCCGCGACGCTCAAGGCGGAACGAATCAAGACGTCCAGTCACGCTGGAAAGTGACGATCGAGGCGGCTGATCAGCCTTAAAGATTTATTTCCGCGCGGCACGGAGTTCATGCCGTAACTATCGGGAGGCGATTGCAGGAGCCCGGCGTTTCAATACGCCGGGCTCTTGGCCTTTGTAGAGACTCGCCGACCTGGAGTGCTGTCCGATTACGACCGGCCGACGATCGGTTGCACGAAATCCAACTCGGCATCGCTGGTCGGCCGCAGGAAATCGAAGTCGCAGCCTTCGTCCGCTTGCAACACATGATCGATGTAGAGCCGAGGATATCCGCGCAGATGCTTGGTGACTGGCGGCTGCCACTCGGAGCGACGGCGTGACAACTCGGTCTCATCGACCATCAACTGCAAACGGCGCGAAGCGACATCCAATTCGATCCAGTCACTGTCACGAACCAGTCCTAACGGCCCGCCATCGGCCGCTTCGGGTGCCACGTGCAGCACGACTGTGCCGAACGCCGTGCCGCTCATGCGCGAATCGCTGATCCGCACCACATCGGCGATCCCCGCTTGGAGTAATTTCGTCGGCACCGGAATCATGCCCCATTCGGGAAACCCCGGAACGCCCTTCGGCCCCGCGTTCTGCAAGACGAGTACGCTGTCCGCATCGACGAGCAATTCCGGATCGTTGACGCGCGCGAGCATGTCCTCATAGTCGCGAAACACAATCGCTCGGCCACGATGCTGCATCAACTGCGGCGACGCGGCCGCGGCTTTAATGAGTGCCCCGCGCGGAGCCAGGTTGCCTGACAACACGGCCAACGAGCCTCCTGGCAACAGTGGCGTTTCCCGCGAGCGAATGACCTCTTTGTTGAAGCTTCTCGCGCGAGCAATATTTTCTCCGAGCGTTCTACCGGTCACCGTCAGGCAGTCGAGTTGCAGCAGCCCACGTAGCTCGGCCAACACGGCCGGCAAGCCTCCCGCCGCGTGAAAGGCATCCATCAAATGCTTGCCGGAAGGAGCCAGATTCACCAAGAACGGCGTCGTCTGCGACAGCTCATCAAACCGCGACAACGGCAACTGAATGTTTCTCCGCCCGGCCATCGCGACCAGATGCACGACGGCGTTCGTCGATCCGCCCAGCGCCAGCAACGTGCGAATCGCATTGTCAAATGCCGCCGACGTCAGGATGCGTGACGGTCGCAAATCCTCATGCACCATTTGCACGATGCGCCGGCCAGTCGCAGTTGCCGCTTGCAGGCGTCGAGCGTCCGTCGCCGGGATGCTGGCTGTTCCCGGCAGCATCATGCCAAGGGCTTCAGACAGCGCAGTCATCGTCGAGGCCGTCCCCATTGTGTTGCAGGCTCCGACCCCGCAACCGTACGACGCTTCCAACTCGCGCCAGTCAGCCAGCGAAATCCGGCCCGTCCGCAACTCGTCCGAGTAACGCCACAGGTCGGTTCCCGAACCGATCATTTCGCCGCGCCACTGCCCGCTCGAACGCGGCCCCCCGTTGAGCTGAATGGCCGGCAAGTCCGCGCTCGCAGCAGCCATCAGTTGAGCCGGCGTCGTCTTGTCGCAGTTACACAGCAGCACGACGCCGTCGATCGGATTTGCTCGCAAGGTCTCCTCGACATCCATTGCCATCAAATTGCGATAGAGCATCGCCGATGGCTTCATGAACTCCTCGCCGAGCGAGATCGTCGGGAACTCCAGCGGCAGTCCCCCTTCCAACAGCACGCCGCGTTTCACCGCTTCCGCTAGGTCGCGGAGATTCGCATTGCAGTTGTTGAGATCACTCCAACTATTGGCGATCCCAATCACCGGCTTGCCCGCGAAGTCATCCGGATTCAACCCCATCGCGCGCAACGCGGCTCGGTTCTGAAACGCCAATTCTTCCCGACCAGAGAACCATTGCGCACTGCGAAACGACATAGCACAATTCCGCCGTAGCCTGACTCACGGAGAGTCGGGATTATTGGAACGCGGCGGAGACATCTTTCCTGTCGTCGCGGCCACCCAGGTTATTGAACAACGTGTCGTTGATCGTGATGTTGATGCCCCGAACCGTGCCATCGCCCATCAAGAAGTGAACGACGCCGTTGTGGGCCGATCCAAATTGATAACCTTCCCAACCGTAGCCGGTCGATTCAGCATCCCTGGCCGGTCGAAATCCGGTGGAACGAATGATGTCTGGATCCCAGCCATCGGTCCAACCGCGGTCATCATGCCAGTCGCCACTGGCGTATAACCTTGGTCGCAGCCACTTCTCACCGATGGCGAGAGTGAATGACGTGCCGTCCGTGACGTCCTTGAACCGAGAAATTCGCCGATCACCACCACGCACGATGATGCCGCGATAACGAACGTTCGTGGGAACCGACCAAACTTGTCCGTACCAGAATTGATCCCACGAATTGGGAGCATCGGCCGGAGTGGAACTGGCGTAGTCCATCAAGGCTCGGCCTCCCTGTTTCTCGCCACCGCGGCGAGACGGGCAAAAATAGAGGGTGATCGCTCTCTGTTCGATGGGAGCCAACGTGGTTGCGTATTGGCCGTGAACCGCCCCTTTTTTCAAGGAATCCTGTTCCACGAACGGCAGAATCTGAAACGCCCAGCCAGGCCCCTGATCGCCAAACCCTGGCGTTTCTATTCCTTGTGGATTGTTCCAGTCCCACGGGACCGTTCCACCGGTCGGGAACCGCAGGTAGACATCGTGGAAATTGTGCAGCGCCACGCCCATCTGCT
>JANNDA010000413.1:0-3523 GCA_031387195.1 Planctomyces sp.
GGGGTGTAAACCCGATACTTTGCCACACCCAAAGACGAACTCGGGTGGTTCACACCCGCCGCTCGCCGAACGTCTCATTTGTGACCGCGTGCGGTATAGCACTCGTGGCCTGCTGTTTTGGCTTGCTGTCCTGCTGTTGTCCGCGAACGCGGCGGCGGAGCCGCCAGATGTGCTGCGGCGGGAGATCAATCAGACGTTTGAGGAGCGTTACGGCTTCAAGTATGAGCGACCTGAACCCGAAGACAAGACGATTGAAAACGTGCTTCGAGGAACCTCGATGCTGGTGAAGGCTGCGTTGCTGATCACTTTCTTGACGACCGCATGGCGAATGAAGGCGCTTCAAAAGTCTCAACAGTTATCTGATGTCGCGCACGGACAAGCACCGGCAACAAACAATGCAAACTACTCCTACCCAGCGACGGCAGGCTGGTTCATTGCAGGAGCAATAGTCACAGCTCCTTTTTCCGGCTCGCTGGCAATGCTGGCTCAGAACGCTGAACTGGGCGAGGTGCTCTTCGTGGGAATGCTCGTTCCTAGTTTTACTTGGGTCGTTCAACTGACCGCTTCGGCCATTGGTTTGTCCAGCAAGCTTCGTCGAGTCTATTGGGGCGAACTGGGCCGGGTCTGTCTGCTCGGATCGGTTGCTTTGCTACCGGCAGCGATCATCAATTTGTGTTTCTCTCAGACACCACTTTGGGTTTCAGGGGTGAATGTCCTGACCAGCGTGGCCATCATGGGCGCGACGCTTTATCGCAGAACAACCCGTCTTGGAATCACCCCGGGATGGGCCATCAGTTGGGTATTCACCATTACGGTGAACATGGATTTGTTTATGTGGGCGAGCCGCAGGTGGTGGTAGGCATGTCAGACAACAGGAGCGTGATCAACTCGGCGCTTCACCGCCGGACTTGCGTGAATCATCAACAGCGAATGAGTCACGCCGCTTCAAACCCCGGTCATTCGTTGCCGTACTTGCCAGTCCACTCGCCGAAGCTATCGCGGTAGAGGAACCAGACTCCATCCGCTCCTGCCTCGACGCGAGTGGTCTCTTTACTGTCATAATCGGTGATTTGTGTATAGAGGATCTTTACCGGATAAACGGTGATCGCGCTGGCTCCGAAGTTCATCTGTTTTTGCGTGGTCTTCTGCGCAAGCTTGACGGACTTCACCTCATGCCGAAAGTCCTTCACCTTCCAGATGGACTTGTTGGTGTCCGACGCGTTGATGCTGTATTCGACCTTGAGGATGGCCGCCTTGGCCTCTTCCTCGGTCGGCCAGCCTTCGCGGTTCAAGCTGGGGGCAGCCGCCCCGCTGGAATCTGAACTGGGCGTAGCCTTCGACCCTGGATCCGCCCCGCTGCAGCCGATGAATGTGAAGTGAATCAAACCAAGTGAGACAAGCAACGCCGGACGATAGTCGGAGAACAACATGAATGTTTCCTTGGTGTGATGGGGATGAAACGAAAAGGGTTTGATGACGCCTATGCTCAAAGCTTGATGGCAGAACAAGAAATCTGGCGATTTGGCTGACCTCACTCACCGCCAGTCGCCACTGAGAACGAAAGCGGCCCAGTAGAACGGTGGAGTTCGCAAAGAAGTTGCAGGTGTATCGGGTTGATCAGACTTGTTGATGCGGACCAGGCCGCGCTCTTGGCCTTCTTTCAGCATCCAGAGTTGAGCTTCACGGAGGGATTCCAGTGTGGTCATTTCTTTCTTATTCAGCAGATTTTCGTAGAAGCGTTCCATCAGTGAACGGGTCGCGTTGTCGGAGACTTGCCACAAGCTGGCGACCACAGTTTGAGCACCGGCAACTTGGAAAGCGCGTTGCAGGCCGAGTAAGCCTTCGCCGCCCGCGACTTCGCCGAGCCCGGTTTCACAGGCAGAAAGGACGACCAATTGAACGCCGCGCAGGTCAAGACTTTCGACTTCCGAGGCGGTGAGGATACCGTCGTCGCGTTCGCTATCCGGCGCGCGATTCGCGCCCGCCAATGCCAAGCCCGATAGCAGGCCGGGAGGATATCCGGCAAACCGGCGGGACGAGTCCAATTCGTTAAGCCGCGAGCCACGATCTGCAGAGTCCTTCAGCGCGGATCGAAGGGACTCGGGGGCGAAGAAGCCGTGCGTCGCCACGTGCAGGAACTTGTGCCGAGGTGCCTCTTGACGGAAGCGTTTCTCATTCGCCTCGGTCTTCTCCAACAACGTCACACCGTCCTTGCCGAAGATGTCGCGGTACAGCTTGTCGATCGTGGCGAGTTCCCCACGTGTGGCATCCAACGGTGTGAAGCCACGCCAGTCAGAACCACGAACCGCCGCCAAGTTACGGCCAAATTTCTTTTTTGGAACGGACTCTTTTTGGCTTTCCGGCAGGTCGTCATAGTCCACGTCACCCAGCACAAGCAGGTTTCCCGCCACAGCCGGGCGGTCGGAATCCTGCTCTTTCAGCAATGACACGATCGCTTGCGGCACGGGGACGATCGCCAGAGCGCGTTGTTCCAACAGGTAGGAACCGGGTTTGTCACCGGGCAACGCGATCAGCGGGAAGCGCCCGAGCACACCATCGGGCGAGACCAACACGATCTTGGCGTCAGTGAGATGTGGCTCCAACGGAGCCCACAAGCGTTCGCGCAAGAGTTGCCCTGCTTGAGCAGACTCGGCGGATTGGCCGAAGGTTTTCCGCCAAGTGCCAATGGCCTGACCTAGCGGTTTCACTGCCCCCAGCGGAACCAATGTGACCGACGGTTGGTCTGGCCTCACGACAAACGCCACCAACCGCCGCTCGAACTGCGTCGGTGCCGACTTGTTCTCCGTAGGCGGCATGAGCTGCGAATACTCCCAGAAATCAACGAGCACATGGCCCGTGGGCAAACTTGTGCGGAGTTCCTCGACAGTGACAAGCTGCTGCGCTTCTTGGTATTTGGCGCTGCGGCTCGATAACTCGCGTTCGAGTTCTTCTTGTCTCTGTGCGAGTTGGTCAATCTGTTGCCGCCACACGTCCTGAGTCTTTGAGTCCGGTGTCGCGAGCGTTTGCTGCGCTCGTCGCGTGGAGACCGATCGCAATTCTGTGAACAGCGGTGCCAGTTGCGAATCCTCCTGCGCCGCGCGCGTTTTTTGCTGACGTCGCCAGACGGCCCCCTTCGCTAACAGCACTTCCTGATAGACGTCTTTGGCATAAAGCCCCGACGACACCGCGATGGACAGATACAGGTTGAGTGAGCCGCGATTCGCCCGGGCCATCACGAACTGCTGTCGCTCCGATTCCACCGCTGCTGTGGATTCGACATGTCCCCGCGTGATGGCCACCGCTTGGCGAACCAGCGGCTCGGCCTTCGCGTGATCTCCCCGAGATTCATAGAGCAGCGCAAGATTGCTGAGGCTGGCGGCGTACGCGGGATGCGTTTCTCCCAACACTCCGGCTTGAATGGCGAGGGCTTGTCGCAAGAGAGGCTCGGCCTTCGCGTCATCGTTCATCGAGACGTAAAGGACCGCGAGATTGTTGAGACCGACGGCGACCGCGGGATGCGTCT
>JANNDA010001008.1:0-3598 GCA_031387195.1 Planctomyces sp.
TACCTCGCCGAGCGCCTCAAAACTTCCGGTGGCATCGAAAAACTCAAACGTCTGCTCAACGCCGCTTTACCCAAGGAATACCGCAGTGCCGTCTGATACTCTCAGAAAATAGCGCAACTTCAAAACTGACGCTTCGGGTTAGTGTGGAAATCGCACATTGTCCCAGGACTAAATGGCCACTAAATCCTCGACGGTAAAGCGGCGGGCTTCGGCAGAATGCCGACTCGATGACCCGCACGGAAGCAGGCTCGCACGTCGAAGCGGCGGGTCGCGACTTCCGTAACACCTTCCGAATCTGTCAGCGGATTGTCGCCGTCAATGATTTCCAGCACGGTGATGTCAGCACACGCACCAACTCGCAACGTTCCGATTTCATCCGCCATGCCGAGCCACTTCGCGCACGTTGCGGTCGAACGGCGAATGACTTCCGGTATGCTCATGCCGACGTGCAAGAATTTGTCGAGCGTCGTGACGAGATCAAACACCGGGCCGTTCGTGTTGTAAGCGTGCAAATCGCTGCCGAGGAAATCGGGCTCGAAGCCTTGATCGAGCATCGGGCGAACGACGCGCCAGGCAAAGCTCCCCCAGCCGTGTCCCACGTCGAACTGCACTCCGTCCCGTTGCTTCTCGCGAACGATCGGCCACAACTTCGTGCCCTCGTCAACCAGCTTGCAGTTCTTGTCGTGAAAGCAGTGAGTCAGCACATCGCCCGGCCGCAGCGTTTCCAGAATGTGCTGAATCGACAGCGAGGAGTTCGCTGGATGAACCACCAGCGGCAACTTCGTGGCATCGGCCGCCTCACGAGCCAGTCGCAAACCGTCGGCCTCATTCAAACCTCCGCGCGAGATGTCCTCCATGCAGCGGACCTTGATGCCGACAACGCAGTCCCGATGTTTCTCCACCGCTTCGACACAGCCTTCGACGTCGCAGTACGCCAAGTCCCACAGTTCGCCGAGCGCCGGCTTTGTGTCGTTGCTGCTGATCAGTCCTTGCCCGGCGATGAGCATGAGCGCTTTGACGCGGGTCTTCGCCGTGTCGATGACAAACTGCCGAAAGCCGTCGAAGATCAAACCGCCTGCCGTGCCGAAGTCCAGCACCGTCGTCACACCGCGAGCCAAACAAGTTCCATCCGGATCGACGCCGAAGTTGCTCACACCCGGAAAGACATGCACGTGAAAATCGATCAAGCCGGGAACGATCAACTGTCCGGAGCAATCAAGCGTTTGCTTCGCCACCACCGGCATCGCCGGATCGAGGATCGCCGCGACATGACCATCCTTGATCGCGACAATCTTTCGGTCATTCAAATTCACCGCTGGATCAATCACCGTTCCATTGATCAACGCGAAGTCGTACATCGCTAGGCTCCCAAAACCGTAGCCACAAGCTTCCAGCTTGTGAGCTTTTTCCGACAAGCTGAAAGCTTGTCGCTACGCATCACACCACGCCGGCAAACTTCAGCACACCCATCACACCCAGGAACGAAAAATACACGCCGCCAAATGCCATCAACACGCGGATCGTCATGCAGGGACGCAGCTCACGCGGCAGCAGCTTCACGTTAATGGCGATCGTGTGCCAACAACTGAAAGCAAACGCAAAGTTGTAGCCAGTCGTCGCCAACTGAAAGACCTTGCTCGGTTTGCTCCCCGCCAGCCAAATGATCGACAGGCAACAAATCGTGTACGCCAGCAGCACGAAGAAATAGACGTACTTGATAAATCTTGTGTCGAGTTCTCGCAGTCGGGGCAGGGCGGTCCAGCAGACATCGACCCAACGCCGCACGAAGCCGTCCACCGTTGAGATCATGCTCGTCATCAACACTAAGAAGCCGCAGAACAACGTGCCGATGCGAAGACTCTCCGCCCAACCTTTTCCGGTCAGCCAAGCAAACGAAGGGAGCGCCGCGAGCGTCCCCGAGTTTGGCGAAAGGACCGTCTTCGCCACTCCGACCGAAGTCATCGCCGCGACATCGTCGGGAGCTTCCGTGCCGCGTGGCAAAAAGCCGATCGACAGAATGCTCGGCAATGAGACGCCGATCAGACAGGCCATCATCCACACGCAAATCTGATCGCGAGCCACATGCCGATACCACCGCTTCCAACGTGGCAAAGATTCTTCGGTCACCTGAAACACACAGCCGACGTGCGAAAGTTCGATGCCTTGTCCGCCAACGATGCTGGGGATCGCGCCGACGTGATGTCCCATGCCCCAGCCTTGGTCACGCGTGAAATTGCTGATCGGCGCGTTGGTCAGCCCACCGTTCCCAGCGATCGCAGCCAAACCCGCGATGAACCCGATCAAACCCCAGTCCACATTCGGCCAACGCCCCTCGGTCAGAAACGAAATCACGAAGTTGTCGATGTTCGCGCCGTCCGGTTTGCCGTCGCCATCCTGGTCCACATATTTGATCGGCTTGCCTTTCGCGTCTTTCTCCCAATCGTCCGGCTTGCCGTCTTTGTCGGTATCCACCGTCTTTGGCAACCATTCAACGACGTCCAAGTGGCCGTCTCCGTCGAAGTCCTCGTCGGGATCGAGCGTGCCGTTGCCGTTGCGGTCTTCGGCCTGAGTGATCGGCACGGTTCCGACCTTGAACAATCCGGACGCAATTTCCACCCAGTGCGACGGCCGCGAATAGACCGCCGACACGAACAGCAAAAAGCCGATCACGATGACCAGCTTCGCCGACATGATGACCTTCAGCGAGTTGAAGATCTTGCCGCCGATCAACAAGGGAAACACGCACAAAAAGAAGATGCCGGTCGAGACCGACTTGTGCAGCAGCCAGTGCGTCGTCTCCGGTTCAAGGTTGGTGATGAACATCTTTTCGAGCGTCACCGCCGCGTTGACGACGAGGTACGGAAAGATCGCGCCCCAATCGAGCAGCAGATAAAACAGCAGCCAAAACATTGGATGTGGCGGAATGCGGAACTTGCCGGTGAAGATCGGCTCGCCGGTGTAGAGCGTGTAACGGCTGATCTCGATGTTGTAGAGCACCTGCACCAGGATGCTGACGGTTGCGACCCACAACAGCGCCGCCCCGTACTTCGCCGTCACTGCCGGCCCGGCTAACCATTCGCCGCCACCAATGGCCGAAGCTCCCATCACCAGTCCTGGCCCGATCATCGCCAGCAAGTTTTTCTTGGTGAAAATCGGCGCGTCAATCAGTTCGCCGGTATCCCACTTCGGCATGTGTTGCGAGCCAGGATGTGGAGCATCAAACGATCCAGCAGACGAAGACGGCTTGTGTTCGGTCATCAGACTACCTTGAGCAGGAACGCGAATTGTTGGTCAGGATTCCGCGCACGGAAGAGGTTGTCACAAACCCCACCGAGCTTGTCTCGGTGGTTTTCGGGCCTTTGCAATACGCCATGTTTTGCGGGCTCACTCGTAGTGCAAAGGCCCGTTTCCACCGAGGCAAGCTCGGTGGGGGTTGGGTCAATCATTTCTCGTGCGTGAAAGCCGCGAGACGATATCCCTGACCTCGCGCCCTTACCAGCGTCTGCACTCGACATGCGATGCGTCTCCCCTCAGTAACCCGAAGCGTCAGCGAGGGCGAACGCTTCACGTGGCTCCGAATTCGGAGCGTTGTGGAGCG
>JANNDA010001010.1:0-4040 GCA_031387195.1 Planctomyces sp.
TACCTCGCCGAGCGCCTCAAAACTTCCGGTGGCATCGAAAAACTCAAACGTCTGCTCAACGCCGCTTTACCCAAGGAATACCGCAGTGCCGTCTGATACTCTCAGAAAATAGCGCAACTTCAAAACTGACGCTTCGGGTTACATTCGAGCCATGAATAATCCCGGCTAGGCTTCTTGCTCGTTGAGCATCCGCACGCGCAGGCATTCGATGACCGGGCGGATTTGTTCGTAAGAAACGGCCCCCGCGAAGCGATCAAAGATCGGTCGCAGGCGATCGAGTCCCTCTTCCAGCGCGGCCGCTTCAATTTGCTTGGCCAACCCGGCCTCAATCCACGGAGTCGGATCGATCACACGCTCGTGCTTGATGAACTCACTGAGGTATCCTCCGACCGTGGAGGCCGCGCGGTTCATGATCGTCGCGACCTCGGCGATCGACTTCCCTTCGCGGAAGAAACGAAACGCGCCGATCGCTGACATTGGTGGGCCGTCTAATGTTTCTGACAGCGGTCGAGTCGGCGGCGGCGGCTTGACGGGCGCATCGGGCTGAAGAACGTCGGCAGCGAGGTTGTGCTCGCGGCAATACTCGGCGATACACGTGACGAAGATCTCGCCGAAGTCCGCCAACTTCTTCTCGCCGACACCTTTTACGTGTCGGAATCCATCAAGTGTTGTTGGGCGGCGGCGAGCCATATCACGCAGCGCGGTGTCGGTAAACACGATGTAAGCCGGAACGGAATGCTCGTCGGCTTTCGCGCGACGCAGTTCTCGCAGCAGTTCAAACAGCGGTCGATCGACCCCTTCCCACGAATCTTCGATGACAGCCGCTTGCTTCTTGGTCTTCGTGGCAGCCGCTGGCTGAAGCAACCGCGGTGTCGCGTTCCCCTTCAACAGTGCCCAGCCATCAGGAGTCACTTTCAGAACGTTGTACTCGCCCTCTTTTTTTAGGAAGCCCTGTCCGGCGAGTTGCTCGACCCAGTCGCGAATCGCCTTTTGATTCTCGCTGGCGAGCAGTCCATAAGTGCTGAGCTTGTCGTGACCGTTTTGCAAAATGCGTTGCTCTTTGGAACCTTTCAAAACCTGGGCGGTGTAGTCCGCACCGAACCGTTGCTCCTGACGCACGACGCTCGACAGGATTTTCTGGCCCAGCAGCATCGCGTCCGGAACTAAATCCAACTGCCCCAAACAGACGTCACACGCTCCGCAGGACGTCTGCTGTTCGAGCGGTAGATCCTGGCCGAAGTAATTGACCAACACGCGATGCCGACAGACCGCTCCCGTGCAGAATCGGTTCATCGCTTCCAGCGATTTAATCCCCGCCTGTCGAGCGGCCTCGCTCGGCAACTCATCCAAAGTGGACCGCCAGCGTGCACCCTCGGCACCCGAATACAACAACGTGCAATCCGCTTCCAAGCCATCGCGCCCGGCACGACCACTTTCCTGCTGATAGTTTTCCAGCGACTTGGGCATCCCGTAATGCAGCACGAACCGCACGTTGGATTTGTCAATCCCCATGCCGAATGCGACCGTTGCCACGATGATATCGACGCGCTCTTCGATGAACGCTTCCTGGTTTTGTCGTCGCTCGTGATCGGGCAACCCGGCGTGATACGGCAACGTCTTCAAGCCCTGCGTTTGCAGCGCGAGATGCAACTTATCGACATCGTTGCGAGTCGTGCAGTAGATGATGCCCGACTCACCTTTGTGGCGATCGAGCACTTCGCCCACTTGCGCCAGTCCCTTTGATCGCCGCTCCGCTTTGTAAATCAAGTTTGGTCGATCGAACGAACCGATGAGCAGCTCCGGATCGCGCAGCTCCAGCGATGCGGCGATGTCTTCACGGACTCGTTCCGTGGCCGTCGCCGTGTAGGCATGAATGCCGATCTCTGGAAACGACGAGCGCAAGATGCGGAGTTGCCGATACTCGACGCGAAAATCGTGGCCCCATTCGCTGACGCAATGAGCCTCGTCGATCGCGAACAGCGAGATCTTCAGCCCTTTCAGGAAGTCGATCGTCTTGTCCTGCACCAGCCGTTCGGGCGAGACGTAAAGCAGCTTGATCCGGTCGCCCCGGATCTCTTCCGCCACGCGGAGACGCTCGCCGGGTGACATGGAACTGTTAATGAACGCTGACGGAATGCCGCACGTTTGCAGGGCATCGACCTGATCTTTCATCAGCGAAATCAGCGGCGAAACCACGACTGCCAACCCCGGCATGCACATCGCGGGAGCTTGAAAGCAGAGTGACTTTCCGCCGCCCGTGGGCATGATCACCAGCGAGTCGCGCCCATCGAGCGCACTCTGCATGGCCTGCTCTTGCAGTGGCCGAAAGCCGTCGTATCCCCAATAACGTTGCAGTGTCTCCAGTAGCATAGTGGCCCATCGTAGGCGAGTTGCTTGAGGGCAAGCAACTCGCTCAACGATCACTATTCAGCACCATTGTGCCATAGACATTCTCCGATTGATGTGTGCTCATCACCTGCCTTGCTCACCTGCAAACAGCCAACCACAATGCCGCCCGGTTACGACGATTTAACCTCGATCCCCTTTTCGGAGCCTCTGCGAAATGTCCGCTTCATCTGGTGCCAAGTCATCCATCAAGAAAGTCGCGATGCTATTTTCCGGCGGCCCGGCACCGGCGGCA
The DNA here is from genome assembly GCA_031387195.1 of Planctomyces sp. Lineage (GTDB taxonomy): Bacteria > Planctomycetota > Planctomycetia > Planctomycetales > Planctomycetaceae > SXKJ01. Next base: position 2,642 of record JANNDA010001010.1, read on the forward strand.
AACGCGGTGATCTCGACCGCCGCATCCTCGTTCATCAAGAACGGCATCGAAGTGTTCGGAATGAAGCACGGGTATTCCAGCTTGGTGAAATTTGGGCCGGACTACCCGATGCAGGAAGGTCGGGATTATCTCAATCTCAATGCGCATCGGCTGCGTCGTACTCGTAACACGCAAGGAATCATGATCGGGACCGCTCGCGAGAACCCCGGTAAAGGGGTCGATACCCTGGCTGATCTGAACGACCCGGAGAAATGCACGAGGCTAAAGATCGTCTATGACGCGCTCTGCTCGATGGAGATTGACGCGCTGGTGTCGATTGGTGGCGACGACACGCTGCGCACGGCCAACAAGATGAAGATGTTTCAGGACAGGCTGCCTCCAGGCAGCCGCAAGATTCCGGTCGTGCATGTCCCGAAGACGATCGACAACGACTACAACGGCATCGACTTCACGTTCGGCTTTTTCACGGCAGTGGAAACGATGGCGGCCGAGATTCGCAACCTCGTGGCTGATGCCGAAGCCAGCCGAGCGTACTTCGTCGTGGAATCCATGGGGCGCAGCGCCGGTTGGCTGGCCTACGGAGCGGCGATTGCCGGCGAGGCAAGTCTCGTCATGAGCGTCGAAGACTTGGACGAAAATAATACGACAACGGAAGAGGTGGCCAACCGCGTGACCGGCGCGAAGGAAACTCGCAAGATCATCAAGTTCGAGGCGTTGATCGGCAAAATCGTCGAGATGATGCTCTATCGTGAAGAGAAAGAAGGGAAAGAATTCGGCGTCATCGTGCTGGCGGAAGGGCTGGCGGAATTCTTGCCCTCCGATTGTTTGCAAGGCGTCGAGTACGACCCGTTCGGCCACATCGCCGCAGCGAGCGTCGATCTCGGCAAGCGAATCGCGAAGCTCGTAACCGCTGAGTACACAAAGCGAACCAACGGACGGAAGCGTAAGGTCAATGGCTTGCAGCTCGGTTACGAAACTCGCTGTGCTCGACCACACGCCTTCGACGTGATCCTCGGCAGCCAGTTGGGCGTCGGAGCTTATCGAGCGTTGGTGGAAGAAGGGCTGGACGGCGTGATGATCTCGGTGAAGGGGCAGTTCGATCTGCATTACGTGAAGTTCGACACGCTCGTCGATCCCAGTGACCTCAAGACACTGGTCCGCTTCATCCAGCGTGAAAGCGACTTTTACAAGCTCGCTCGATTCTTGGAGACGAACGTTATCGAGCAGTTGGACAAGGACCGCCGCAAGTCCTGATTCGATTCACGTCGCCATCGCAGACTAGCCCGACGCGCCAGCGAGGGATGCGACAACGAACCCCACGCTGGCGCGGCGGGCTAGTGTGCGGCGCGCGGCTACAGCAAAACGCCGAACTGCCCCACCCCATAAAACACGACAGTGT
>JANNDA010001011.1:0-3743 GCA_031387195.1 Planctomyces sp.
GCGCGATGAAAATCGGTCTTATTCAGAATCGCCAATTTCAAACTGGCTCGCGTGAGATCCGCTTCACTGAGGTTCGCCCCGCTGAGGTCTGCTCGAATGAGCTTCGCACCAACCAGCAAAGCTCGCCGCAGGTTCATCCCCCGCAAGTCGGCTCCTTTGAGGTCAGCATCCGTCAGATCGAGCAACACACTCGGGTTGGTGGCTCGGAACTTCGCCAGCGCCTGCCGACCTTCTTTGACCGCATCGAGAATTTTGCTGTTAGCCACGCGAATTCCTTGTGATCGAACAATCGTGATCCCGCATTCGGGCAGGATTGTTTGCAGATCGGAGTCCTTGCGGCAATGCCTGCCTGATTCGCATCATCGGCAGAGCTTGATCTTGCCGATGAATCTGAGAAATCACCGTCTCAAGGAGGAGATGATGCGTCCAATCAAAGACTGGCTCAGTTCGTGGACGACGACGTTAAGTGGTCGGAACCAGCGATCGCGAAAATCGGCGCGTCGGTCGCAACGAGAAACTCAGCAGGTTGAGCTATTGGAAGTCCGGTCACTTCTGTCAGCCTCCAGCGTTGTCAGCAGCCCTGCGATTTCGACCGATCAATACTTTTATTTCTCCTCGTCCGTGGGCGGCACGTTGCGGAGCGGCAACGGCAGTACGGTCGGCCTGACGACGGATGACATTGCTCGCTTGGTCGTTCATGCCAACGGCTCGTATGACTACAGCCTGTTTTTTCAGGGAAGTGACGTCGGTCTCAGCGGCGGGTCCGAGAGCATTGATGCCTTCACGGTGCTCCGCGACGGCAGCTTGCTGATTTCCACGACCGGTCTCGTGAGTGTGCCGGGAGCGGTCGGTGCGGGGACTGACCTGCTGAAGTTCGTGCCGAAAACGTTGGGTGCCACGACAACCGGAACATGGTCAGCCTATTTCCGAGGCGCGTCAGTCGGACTCTCAACGACAACCGAGAACATTGACGGCGTCGCTGCTTTGTCAGATGGCCGATTGGTCCTCTCGACGAAGGGAAACTTTCAGGTCGGCGGATTCACTGGCAACGGTGCGGACTTGATGAGCTTCGCGCCGACTCAGCTCGGCTATGCGACACGCGGGACGTGGGGCGCGTATCTCGACAGTGATGACATCGGCCTGGCCGCGTTCAACGTCGATGCGGTGGCGATCGCTAGCAACGGCGCTGTCCTGCTTTCGACGACGGGTAAATTCAGCCTGTCGGGCGTGAGCGGCTCGAAATCCGACGTGGCCACGTTTAACCCGCTGTCGCTGGGGCTCAACACGATCGGCTCGTTTGAGAGTTCGTTGGCACTGACCGCGAGCCGATACGGGCTGACGAACTTCAACATCGACGGATTCCAAGTCGGCCAAGTCGCCAGCGACAGCCTGGCAAATCCCACCAACACGGGAACCTCCGGAACGACGCTGGGGACGTTCCAGATTCAAATCGACTACGAAAACAACAACATCACCGCCAGCCAGCGAGCAATCTTTGAGCGAGCAGTCGAACGCTGGGAGCAGGTGATTCTGAGTCAGCCCGCCACACCGATCATTGATGGAGTCCCCTCGAACACGCTCATCATCAGCGCCTCGTCAACGATCATCGACGGCGTTGGCGGAGTATTGGGAGAAGCCGGCCCGACCGTGTTTCGACCGACGACAAAACTCCCCGCGCGCGGAGAGATGAACTTCGATAGCACCGACCTCGCCAGCCTTGAAGCAGACGGCGATCTTTACACGGTGATCCTGCATGAAATGGGACACGTGCTGGGGATCGGAACGATTTGGAGTGACCAGCGACTCGTGCAACAGGTCGGCAACGAATATCGCTTCACCGGTCGCAACGCGGTCGCTCAGTACGACGCTCTCTTCGGAGTGACCACCGCTTATGTCCCGGTCGAAGCTGGCGGTGGATCGGGAACGGCAGGCAGCCATTGGTCCGATTCGGTATTCGGCAACGAACTGATGACTGGCTACATCAACGTGGGTGTGATGAATCCGCTGAGCCGGGTCACGATCGGCTCGCTGCAAGATCTCGGTTACACGGTGAACTACGCCGCCGCTGATCCCTACACGCCGCCGACATCATCACGCACTCGCTAACCCTGGAGTGCTCCGGCTTGACGGAGCCCTCTATCGTTTGCGGGACAACGTGATCAATGTCTCGCGATTCCATCGTGATGAATGACATTGATCACGTCTGCTCACGACAACGTTTCAGCAGGATCGGAAGTCTTATCCCGCAAGGTTGGAGGGCTGCGTCAAGCCGCAGCACTCCAGGGCTGGTAGCACTTATGCCGCAGCAGACTCGCGAGTTCCCTCGACCCGATGACGTGCGGTGATGAGGTGGATCGCCGCTGTCAGACCATGCAAAGCCTCGTCGATCTGCTGGGTCTCACGAAGCACCCGCAGGTTGGTGGAAAGGACACCTTGCATCTCGATGAGCGTTCCTTCGCCGCGAGCAATCGTGTTGAGAGTTTGGCCCAATCCCGCGAAGTCTTCTTTGAAGGTCAGCGCGCGTTCGAGCATCGTCTGGAGGTGAGCCAAGTGCTGCGACTGCTTGGCATCCACCAACGAGATGGATTGCTGAAGCCGACTCTCATGGCTGGCGTCGTAGGTCTCGAAGCGTTGCTGCAGCACATCCAGCGTTCCTTGCCAGGCTTGCAACTCGTGTTGCTGACGTTGATCGAAGCGCTGGAACAGAGCGTCGAGTGCTTGTGCCCAGATTTCGACTTGAGCTTTCAACGTGCCGCCGATGGCATCCAACGCCTCTTGGTTGGCCGATTGAACGACCGAGAGGAACGGCAGAATGTTTGGGTCTTTGATCTCAAAGCGGTTCAACAGTTCGCGTTCAACGAGTCGGTCAATCGCCTGCAGGACGCCGCGTTCAACCCGCTCGCACACGAACAACGAAAACATCATCGACATCGAGGCCGCCAGCGCGACGGTGGTCGTGTTAAAGGCGGCACCCATTTCACTGACGACGGCCGGAAGTTTATCGACCAGTTCGTCGAACGAGATCCCACTCAAGGCCGTGCCGAAATGCACCACGGTTCCCAAGAATCCGAGCACCGGCGTTACGCCGACGACGAAGCGGACCAGCGAGTAACTCGCGTGAGTGCTGTCTTCCTCTTGATCAGCGAGGTATTGCAGATGCTCGCGATATTCATCGGCAGAACCTTTCTCCGTGACAAATTGCAACGCGAGGATCAGCCGCCGCCCGATCTTGGATTCTTGCAACCATTGTGGCTGTGCTCGGACTCGATCCAACAACACGTTCGCGCTGGTGATCGGCTCACGGCCTTGCCGTGACGGGAGCCAGTCTTGTCGCAAGGCGAGACGTTCTCTCGGAAACGTCAGCACCTTCAGGACCACGTCCATGATGCTCCAGATGAATAACGTGACGATGACGTACTCGACGACGTGTTCCGTCGTGTAACGAAACAGCGCCGAGTCGCGCATCGACGGCTGGTGGACCACTCCGTAGAAGGCGGCGGTGCCAATCATCCCCAGTACAAACGCGGGGTCGAGTGCTCGCAGAAGCAACGCTTTTCGATCTTGGAACATGATGTCTCTCCACAAAGGATTGAGTGGCGAGGAATGAGGGGGCGGCCCCCGCCAGGTGTGACTCAATCGCCCCCGCCGACCCTGTGTCGGTGGAGCGATGATTGAAAGCTAGATGTCGTTTTCCCTGCGGTGTTTGAGGCCCCCGCCGACCCTGGTCGGTGGAGCGATGACTG
>JANNDA010001023.1:0-2697 GCA_031387195.1 Planctomyces sp.
TTGCTGAGCCATCGCTCCGTGACCCTGCTTCAGTGCTCCGTGTTGATCCCACGGGTTGGCGGCTCCGCCGGCTCCGATCCCTTTCGTCAGACAGCTCAGTTCAATGAACCGCACGCCGCGTTCGACGAGTCTTCGAGCCAACAGGCATTGCCGCGCGTAGGCCGCCTGCTCGGCGTCGCTGGAATCGAGCCCGTAGAGTTTGTGTGTTTGCTCGGACTCGCCGGAGATGTCGCACAAATCGGGTACGACCGACTGCATCCGAAAGGCGGTCTCGTAGTTGCGAATGGCCGCATCGACCTGAGCGTCGGCCGAGGTCTCTTCCAGAAACGGTTGGTCGAACTGGCGGACGAAGTCGAGCCGGCGGCGTTGAGTCATTCGTGGCTCGCGCGAGCGGATGTTGCGAATCGCTTCGCGCTGATCGGCCTTCAGGATCGAGCCTTGATGCTGGCCGGGGAGAAAGCCGTTGCTGAAAAGACTCACGCCACCGTGTGGTGGCACGGCGCTGCCGCTTTGCAACACCACGTAGCCGGGCAGGTCACGGTTCTCGGTGCCGAGTCCGTAAGCGGCCCAGGCTCCGGCGCTGGGATAACCCATGATCGGGAATCCGGTGTGCATGAAAAAGTTGGCCTGCGCGTGCTCATTCAGCGGCGAGGTCATCGAACGCACGATGGCCAGTTCATCGACCACCTTGGCGACGTGTGGAAACATGCTGCTGACCGGGATGCCGCTTTTGCCCGACGGAGTGAACTCGAACGGGCTGGCCATGATGTTGCCGTTGTTGTTGAACATCGTCCGTTCGATCTTCACCGGCATCGGCTTCCCATGATCCCGTTGCAACCGCGGCTTTGGATCGAACGAGTCAACGTGCGAAACGCCTCCGGACATAAAGCAGAAGATGACATGTTTGGCCCTCGGCGCATGATGGGTCATCTTCAGCGCCGCGCCGGGTGGAAGATCAACGGTGGCCGAGTTCACTTGATCGCCCATGAGTCCGGCGAGAGCGACCGCGCCGAAGCCGGTCGAGCAGGTCTGAAGCATGTGCCGACGTGAACAGTTCGTTGGATTGTGCATGAAAGTCGCCTCTCGCTGGTGCTGTCTTATCTTTTTGTCCCCCATCTTTTTGTCAGCTCCGCTTTTGCGGACAAAAAATGGGGGACAAAAAATGAAGACCGATCGAAAATCACTTCAGATAGATGAATTCCTGGAATGTAAACATGGCGTGGGCGAGGTCGGTCCAGACAGCTTGGTCGCTGAGGGATTCGGGGATCGTTCCCAGCGACTCGATCTCGGCCTCCAGTTCACGGAGGTGCCGTCGTCCGTGATCAATCTGTTCGCGGTCGGCTTCTGACAGCTTGGCCAGCACCTGCGATTCGGAAACGAAGTACGGAGCCGATTGCGCAGTCGCCTGGATTTCGTCGGCGGAGAGGGCGCGGTCGTAAAGTTGTGCTCGCAGGATTCGACCGGCGAGCATCCGATTGCCGCCCGCTGGCGAATGACGCACGCCGAAGCCGATGACCGCTTTGCCGGCGACGAACTCGAAAGGGCCGTTGCTCTGGTAGGGCTTGCCGTAGGGCTGACCGTCGCGATAGCCGGCGATCAGACCGTCCTCGTGATACGCGATCGCGACATGCACCGCTCGGCCGGCGGCGTCTTGATCCTGCGGAGCGTTGAACGATTGCGTCCGCGCGAAGCCGTTGCTTCCGGCCATCCACTGTCGCGGGTTCTGCTCGCCGAACACGATCGAGTCAAAGAGGACGCCGTCGGGAGTCTGAATCGTCATCACGCCGCCGCCGCGTTGATCGAGATTGTCGAGCTGCACCCAGGCTTCGAGCGTCTTGGCCTTGAGCGTTTGCTTCAGCGGCGCGGTCACGACGTGCGCCTGTTGATTAACGACGAGCGTTCCGTTTTCCAGCTTCGCGCCGCCGCGAGCTTCCCCGTGCGCCGCTCCCGCGACGTCTTGCAGGTCGGACTCGAATTCCCAGCGGCCGATCGGCTTCGGGACAACTTGCTCGCCAGATGCGGACTTCTTCTTTGCCTGTTCCAGCAGCCGCGTGCGCGTCGGCTCAATGAGTTTTTGGATCGCCGCCTGTTGTTGATCCTTCTGCTGACGCAGCTTCGCCGCTTGGTTCAGCAGTTCGATATGACGAGCCTTGGTTTCGACGAGATACGTTTCAAAACGGCTGACCTCGGCCCCCTGCGCCGGTCGTCCCATCGCCGAGAGAAACATGTTCTGGATGCGCGCCGCGTCGCTGCCGAGCCGCTGATCGGCCAGGAGTTTTGTTGCCCAAATGGACGCGAGCGCGGCAACTCGATCGTCGTTCATCAACGTCAGCGATTGAGCCGGGACGTTGGTCACATCGCGGCGGCCGGTCGTGCTGAACGGCTCCGGGAAATCGAACGCTCGCAGAAACGGATCGAGCGCGTTGCGAGTCACTCGCACATAAACGCTCCGCCGAGCCGAGTTGCCATCCACCGGGCTGCCGAACTGATCGCGACTGAGACTTCCGGAAACCGCCAGCAGCGAATCGCGAATCGCCTCCGCTTCGAGCCGCCGGATCATCGCGTGCGACAGCAGGCGATTGTCCGCATCCAGTTGTTGAGCTTTCGGCGACGGCCGCGAACTCAACTGCCAAGTCTTCGACGAGACGATGAAGCGGATTGCCTCTTTGATCGACCAGCCGTGCTCCGCAAATCGCG
>JANNDA010001089.1:0-6311 GCA_031387195.1 Planctomyces sp.
CTGCTGACCGCCGTCGGGCCAGACGGCCGACGCAGCCTGTTCAAAGCGGCTCGCGCCCTTCGCGACTGGATCATCCCGCTCGCCTTGATACTGGATCAGCGTCAACAACTCGAATCCACGCTGACGCAACGGCAAGCTCACTTGAAGTGCGTCGCCAAAATCCAATCCCGACGCAAAAATCCCAGCCACTTCCACCTCATCAACGACCCATCGCTACTCAACTGGAACGCTTAAGTTGGTGCGTATGGACTCCCAAAATGCGGCTCCCTCGGATGGCAAAGCCGGACCACGGATAAGACAAGCGAGGAAAATCATTCCCCACGGTCAAGTCTCATCGGGCTGGCGAATTCGCTCACGATGGAGCCGGTGAACTGAGCAGTTGGGAGTGGGCGATCGGCTCGATATCATGTGACGGCTCTTTGAGGACGCTGATTTATGAACCGATTTATTGCCGCCGTATTTTTCCCGTTGATCGTCGTTGTTGTTTGGCTTTCGCACGCCACAACTAGCTCGGCAGCCGAGTCTCCGACGAATGCTGACGATCTCAAATTCTTTGAGGCCAAAGTGCGGCCGATTCTGATTGCTCGCTGCGTGAAGTGTCACGGAGCGACTCAGCAGAAAGGGAAGCTGCGGCTCGATTCGCGCGAGGCCGTGTTGACCGGCGGCGAGAGCGGGCCGGTGGTCGTCAGCGGCCAGCCGGAGAAGAGCCTGCTGGTCGAGGCGATCAATCGCCAGTCGTTGGAGATGCCTCCGGATGTGCCGCTCAAAGAGAACGAGATTGATTTGCTCACCGAATGGGTTCGTCGCGGTCTGCCGTGGCCCGTGGTCGATGGTCACTCGAAAGTGCTGGAAACAACGAGTGGCAGGGGAATCACGGAAGCCGATCGGACATATTGGGCGTTCCAACCGATCCGTGATCCGGCGGTCCCCGTCGTGCAAGCTTCCAGCTTGCAACTTCCTCCAACTTGGCAGCGCAACGACATCGACGCCTTCATCTCCGCACGCCTGCTCGCCGAAGGAATGACTCCCGCTCCCGAAGCGGATCGGCGGACGTTGATTCGGCGACTGACGTTCGATCTCACCGGGCTCCCGCCGACTCCGCAGGAGATCGAAGCGTTTGAAAACGATGCACGCGACGAGGCCTACGAACGGCTAGTCGATCGGTTATTGGACAGTCCGGCTTATGGCGAGCGCTGGGCGCGACACTGGCTCGATCTCGTGCGCTATGCGGAGTCGGACGGATATCGCAAAGACGATTACCGGCCTCATGCTTGGCGGTATCGCGATTACGTCGTGCGTTCATTCCAAAACGACAAGCCATTCGATCGGTTTACGCAGGAGCAAATTGCCGGGGATGAAATTGATCCAGACAATCCCGATGCGCTCGCGGCGACCGGTTATCTGCGGCAGTATCTCTACGAATACAACCAGCGCGACGCGAAGCAGCAGTGGAACGAAATTCTCAACGACATCACTGACGTGACCGGCGACGTGTTCCTTGGCATGGGGATGGGCTGTGCTCGCTGTCACGATCACAAATTCGATCCGATTTTGCAGAAGGACTATTTCCGGTTGCGAGCGTTCTTCGCAGGCATGATGCCGCAGGACGAGCGACCGTTGGCGACGCCAGCCGACATCGCCTCACATCAAGCAAAGCTCGCCGATTGGCAGGCGAAGACCGCCGAACTTCGCACAAAGATCGCTGACATCGAGAAGCCGTATCTCAAGCGAGCCACCGACGGCGCGATCTTCAAGTTCCCCAAAGAAATCCAGGCGATCTTGAAGACGGACGACGCGGCAAAGGAAAAACTCTCGCCGCATGACCAACAGTTGCACTACCTCGCGTATCAGCAAGTGAAGTACGAACACGATGCGATCGGAGCAAAACTGAAAGAGGCCGACAAGAAGGCCTGGACCGAACTGCGCGACGAGTTGAAAAAGTTCGATGAGTTCAAGCCCGCGGCGCTGCCGGTCGGTTATTCAGTGACCGATGTTGGTCCGATCGCACCGCCGATGATTATTCCCGGTGACAAGTCGGAGACCGACGTTGTTCCTGGCTTATTGACGGTGCTTGATTCCGCGCCGGCGAAGATCGTGTCGCCGCCAACCGCCCCGAACTCAACCGGTCGCCGCACCGCACTGGCTCGCTGGCTGACGTCGAACGAAAATCCGTTGACTGCTCGCGTGATGGTCAATCGAGTCTGGCAATATCACTTCGGCAAAGGACTGGTCGCGACCTCGAGCGACTTCGGTCGCTTGGGCGAATCGCCGAGTCATCCTGAATTGCTCGATTGGTTGGCCAGCCGCTTCGTAGGGCAGATTTCCAATCCGCCCTCATCGAAAGAGAACGGATTAGAAATCCGTTCTACCGAGAAGGCGTGGTCGATCAAATCACTGCACCGCTTGATCGTCACCTCGGCGACGTATCGTCAGTCGGCCACTCACGCGGATGCGGATAAGCAGGCGTTGAAAGACCCGGCGAACCGGCTGTTATGGCGTGCCAACATTCACCGTCTGGACGCGGAGCAAATCCGCGATTCGATGTTGCTTGTCTCTGGAAAGCTCGACGCGACCTCCGGTGGCCCGAGCGTTCCGGCCTCGAAGCCGCGACGTTCGATCTATACCGAACAACGCCGCAACACTCCCGATCCGTTGCTCGATGTGTTTGATTCGGCCGACGGCTTCAACAGCACCGCCGAGCGAGACATCACCACGACTCCGACTCAAGCCTTGCTCATGATCAACAGCAAGGAAGCACTGTCCCGTGCCGCCGAGTTTGCTCGTCGCATCCAAAAGGAAGCGGGCAACGACCGCGATTCGCAAATCCGTGCGGCCTACCGTCTTGGCTTCGGCCGTGAAGCAAGTCCCGCCGAAGTCACCGCAGCCGCTGAATTCCTGAACGCTCAAGCCGCTCGCAACGCCGAGGCGGCCTCGTCCGTTCTCGCCGACTTCTGCCACGTACTCCTGAACTCGAATGAGTTCTTGTACGTTGATTGATCCACAAGGAGATTGGCGAACGCTGCTTGATAACCATTCAGAGCCTCGCTACTTTTCGCCCCCTATGGCACACAAACCTCATCAGCAAAATTCAGGAGATGATTGGGCGGGGCTCGCTCAAAATCTCTTTGGGATCAACCTCGACAAATCCGCGAGCGGCGACGACGACCTGCTCGACGATGACATGTTTAAGGTGGAACTCCCCAAGCCGCCCCAACCGCCTCCAGTCGTTGAAGCGGCAATCGCACAACTGGTCGCTTCAGTCGCTCAAGCAAACATTGAGTTTGCACCGGCAGAGCCAGTCGCTCAAGCTCCCGCGCGAATGACAACCGTCGCCGCCAGCCGCCCAACCAAAGCCGCACCGCCACCGAAGAAAGCTGTCGTCATCGCGTCCAACGCCGATTCGTTCGGAGCGGGTGTCGATGATTTTGGTTTCGGAGTCGTCGAAGCGGAGGCTGAGGCTGCAAGCGACATAGAAGAAGACGACGGATTGACCTTGCCGGACGACTACGATGCCGAAGGGCTGACGTTGCCAGCAGATTACGACGATGGTCTGACGCTCGCTCCGGAACTCATTGCTGAGGATAGCGATGATGAAGACGACGAAGAATTTGAAGACGACGATGAGGAGCTGAGTGCTGACGAGGAGTTCGAGGACGACGAGGACTCAGACGAGGCTGCGGACGATGAGGCTGCGGAAAGTGTCGCCGACGAGAAGGCGTCCGTAGCTCCGAGTGGAGCCGGTGCGCCGCGTCCTAAGCGACCGTTTCGGCGAACTCGCGAAGACGCTTACTGGGACTTGCTGGAAAACTGGGAGTGGGAAGAAATTCCCGACAGCGACGCGCCACGTGCCGATGGCGGACGAGCGCCATCTGGTCGCGGACGTGATCGAGATCGGAAGAGTTCCGGAGGTCGCGGATCAAGTGATCGCGGTCGTCGAGACGATCGTCCGCGATCCGATCGGCCACCGACCGAGCAACGAGCTCGGCCTGCAGATCGTGTTGAGCCTCCTGTGGGCAGGCCCGTTTCTGAGGATCGACCTCGTGAGTCTCGGCCACAATCCGAAGACCGACCTCGTTCCTCTGATCGGCCAACGACAACCGCTTCACGTGACCAATCTGCGGAAGGTTCCGGTGATCGCTCTCGACCACCGCGCGGCGGTGATCGAGGACGGCAGGATCAACCGCGAGAAGAGCGTCCTCGCACAGAAACGCGGTTAGCTCCTCCCCCGCCGCGAACGCCTGCCGCATCGACAGTGCAATCGGCTCCGTCTGATGACTTTGGTTTAGGTGTCTTCGAGTCAGAACCGACGCCAAAAGCGCCACCTGCCATCGAGCGCCGTCCGCGCGACGAGGCCGTCGCACAAAGTTCGATTGCCGCAGACAAAATTTTGCGAACGCCCAGCAACGATGCCTCGAAGTCTCGGAACACACGCATTGAAGAAGAACTGGTTTGGCCAGAGGCCGACGGCTCTGACGTGCAACCAGTCTCGCAGAGGAGCGTTTCGGAAACGACCGCGATTCCTTCTGCCGAGACGGCTGATGAGTCCGACGAATCAACTGGCGAAACTTCTGACGTTGTTGAACTCAACGAAGATGGATCGCCGCGTCGGGGTCGCCGCCGCCGTCGTCGTCGTCCTCGTCGATCAGGGGAAACGAGTTCTGAAGTCGGCAGCGAAAGTGGCGAAGGGACGACTTTTGATCTCAACGAGGCGCTGTCCGATTCCAACGAGAGGCCGAACTTCATTCCGACGACCGCTGCCGACGATGCTTCATCCGACGAGGCCGATGACAACGGTGAAGAATCTGAAGGTTCTTCAGACCCGTCCGAAGGTGATCAATCTTCTGAACGTCGAGGACGTCGTCGTCGACGACGTCCTCGTCGTCGACCAGCAGACGCCATCAGTACCGAAGGTGAGCCGGCAAATACCTCGTCCTCAGCGGAGGAATCGGGAGTTGATCTCGGTCTTGAATCTCACGCCGAGGTGGATGATTTAGCGGCGGATGAAGAGGATGACGACGACGAAGTCCCAGTGATCACGTATGCCAAGATGCCGTCGTGGGAAGAAGCCATTCGCTATTTGCTGAACCCGCACATGGTTGGCAAGAACCTCGACCCAGAAGATGAGGCGGAAAGTCTGATCGGCGATCCGCGCGGTTCGGGCGGATCTGAACCTGTCGCCGCACCACCGCAGCGCCGCTTCCGTGGTGGTGGAGGCGGGGGCGGACGAGGCAGGCGATAAGTGTGGCCGGTTCTCACCGAGAGTCCGTCGCGCAGCGAGAGCGGACGACACTTAGGATCGGGAGCGCAGTAACTTTCCGATGTCACGTTAGCACGACGCGCAAGCGAGTGGTTCCAGCAATGACCACTCGCTTGCGCGTCGTGCTAGTTTCCCCATGCACTGGAAAGTTATTGTGCTCCCGTTCTTTAGCCCGTCTGCGGTAAGTTCATTAACTCCGCAAATCGGTCGAGCACTTGGAGCTTGAGCGGAGCGTATTCGGGCGTGTCGATCGCTCCCGAATCAATGGCATCCCACGCGGAGTGACGCGCTTCGAGCAGCAGTTCCTGATCGCGCAGGATGTTGGCGATCCGCAGCGGTAAATCGCCGTGTTGCCGAGTCCCTAAAACATCCCCCGGACCGCGTAACTCAAAATCGGCTTCGGCGATTTGAAAACCATTCGTGCTCGTTTCGACGGCGTGCAAGCGGCGGAGTGCTTCGGGATCGTCGTTGCTCGAAAAGAGAAAACAGTATCCCTGAAATTTGCCACGACCGACGCGGCCTCGCAATTGGTGAAGCTGCGACAAGCCGAATCGTTCGGCGTGAAAGATGACCATCAGCGTGGCGTTGGAAACATCGACTCCCACTTCGATCACCGTCGTCGAAACCAACGCCTGAATCTCGCCGTTGCGAAAGCGTTCCATCGTGGAGGCTCGCTCATCGCGCGGCATTCGACCGTGAACCAGTCCGACGCGAAAGCCGTTCAACTCGCCAGTTGATAATTTGGCAAACGCTTCTTCCGCCGATTGTGGCATGTCTGATGTGCCGTCCGCAGACAAATTCGGAGCCAACGTTTGCAGCCAGGCGACGATCTCGGCCTCATCCTCCGAATCACTCGAACCAATGCGCGGACAGACGATATATCCTTGTCGCCCCGCTTGAAGCTGCTTGCGAACGAAGTCCCAGGCTCGCTTGCGAGTTGGTTCGGAATACACACGGTGCGTTTCGATCTTCTGCCGTCCGGGCGGAAGATCATTGATCGCGGTGATGTCGAGATCACCGAATTGCGTGAGGCATAAACTGCGCGGGATCGGAG
>JANNDA010001091.1:0-2784 GCA_031387195.1 Planctomyces sp.
CTGCTGACCGCCGTCGGGCCAGACGGCCGACGCAGCCTGTTCAAAGCGGCTCGCGCCCTTCGCGACTGGATCATCCCGCTCGCCTTGATACTGGATCAGCGTCAACAACTCGAATCCACGCTGACGCAACGGCAAGCTCACCTGAAGTGCGTCGCCAAAATCCAATCCCGACGCAAAAATCTCAGCCACTTCCAGCTCATCAACGACCCATCGCTACTCAATTGGAACGCTTAAGTTGGTGCGTATGGGGCGTCGTCACAGTTCGCCCTCGCTGACGCTTCGGTTACATCGCGGCACGCCGCGTCCCTGATGAGTAGCCCATGAATAATCCCGGCTAGCCCAATGGCAAAGACATTGTCGCCTTTCGCTCCGCGAAAGGACGTTCTTTCGCGGAGCGAAAGACGACAAACGCCGAGTTCGCCACTTCTGCGTCATGCACTTCAGACGCATCATCGTGTCCAACCGAGTTCCCGCATCCGCGTGGCGAATCGGCATCATGGCCGTGCTCCTCACGTTGCAGAATTGCGACAGTCAGCCGCGTTTCAAGAGCTTTCACGAGGTGGCCTGCGGTTTGCATTTGTTGATGAAGTCTGCGGCAAACGAAGCGTTATTGTTGGAAGGTGTGCCGCTGGAGACCTGTCGCTGTGAAACTCTCCATCGAGAAGATTGTCGTCTGCACTCTGCTGATCTTCGCGGGGAGTTTGTTGGCTGCGTCTCAGGCCGCTGAAGTACAAGTCCGGTTGACTGACGGTCGGACGTTGCATGGTTCCCTCGTGGAGAGTCAGCTCAACGCAGACCAACTCGGTTTGGAAGTGCGCTCCGCTGGCATCACGATTCGCCGGACGCTGGCTTGGAAGCAAATCGCTTCCGTGAAAGTGAAGTCTCTGCGAAAGCCAGACAAACCGAATGAACCAGTTCGCTGGCACGCGAATAGAAACACGGCCGAACAAGGTCACGAGCAGCCGTTCGACAACGTGGTGAATCCCACCGGTGAAGCGGATTCCGCATTGCCGTTGTCGGAGTTGATCGTGTCGGCACAGCCAGTCAGCACGTTCGGCAAGATGGATTGGGATTCGTTACGTCTGTCGTTGCAAGGCTTCGATCAACTCGGCCAGCCGGTTCCGCTTTTCGGCACTCTCCAAGTGACGTTGTGGGGTCTCCGAGAAGAAGTGGGGCGGCCGCTGCGAGTCAGCACGCCCGCAGGCTACGTCGATGTCATATCGCAGCAACGGCTGGAGCTCGACAGGATTCAGACTTGGACGCGCAGCTTGGATTCAATGACCCAGCGATTGCCCGGCACGGGAGTACCGATCGGAGGACGACCTGGTCGCGGCGGAATCGTTTACGAAGATGCGACGGCTCATCCGTGGAGTGCGAGCGGTTTTGGAAATCAAACCGTCGTGGGCTTTCAGGGGCGACAAGATCGAGGTCGGCCGATTTATGTCCGCAATCCAACTGACATCGTGCAGATGCTGCTCCCGTTGCCTCAACCGCTGCCCGATTCGGATGCCACTCGCTGGCCGCTCGGCGAGGTGACTGTCGAATTGTTGATGCCGGGAGTGGGAGTGTTCTCCGCGTCTTCTCCGGGGATTGCCCTGGTCCATCAAAGCCCGCTGCGACAAGTGTTGCTCAACCAGGGCGGCTCACGGTTCTTCCCGAATGAAGGGACAACCGATGGTCGAGGCTTCTGGAGAAACCCCGGCCAACCATTGCAACAGCAGCTCATCACGCCACCGTTTCCGACTCCCATCGTCACGAACCCGATCCCCGTGATCGTCCCTAACCCTCTCCCCGTGACCGTCCCTAATCCTCTCCCGGTGACCGTAATACCGCATGCACATTAATCGAGTTGTTACGGCCAAAGCGCCGCGTCCTCGCCATCCAGTCGTAGCGTCAGGCACTTCGCACTGCCGCCCGCTTTGAGGAACTCGCTCAACTCAGTGGCCTGCGGCGTGTAGCCGAGGTCCGCCAATTGTTGCTCCAATCGTAAGCAACCGGCGTTGATCACCACATGCTTGCCGACCACCACGGCGTTGCAGGCGAAGAGCTTCGCCTCATCCGGGTGAACTTCAATCAGCGTTGGGACGTGTTGACGCAACGCCGCTTGACCGTACTCATCGAACGCGGGCGGAAAGTAAATCGCCTCGGTGGGGCTCAGCGGACAGAAGCAAGTATCGAGGTGGTAAAAGTAGTCGCTGACGAGTTGCAGCGGGATCACTCGGCAACCGAGTTCTTGCGCGAGCCACTGCTCGCCGCCGACGTCGCTGCGAATGAGATATCCGGCGAAGAGCGTCTCGCCGCAGAACAGTGCGTCACCGGCTCCTTCAAAATCCCAACCTGCTGGAAGCTCGCGCGTCTCGAAACCAGTCGCTTGAAACCACGCGGCATCGACGGCCGTTTCTGGCTGCCGAGCCGCATGACGAAAGCGAGCCAAGTAAACTCGGTCACGCCAGATCAATCCTGCGTTTGCCGTGAAGACCAAATCGGGCAACCCGGCGACAGCATCCATCGTGCGGAGATCCACTCCGAGAGTAATCAGCAAATCGCGAAGCTGCCGCCACTGCAACTCGGCCAGTGATCGGTCACTTTGCCGACTGCGGCTCATCCACGGATTGATCTCGTATTCAATCCCATAATGCTCCGGCGAGCACATCAAAATCGTCGGTCGTTTGAGCGGCGTCATGGTCACTGTCTCTCCGAGCCTGTGAAGGTTTCAAAGTAGGACGGGCTCTCTTGCCCGTCAATCCGCGAGAAAGACGGGCAAGAGTGCCCGTCCTACTTTGA
>JANNDA010001171.1:0-2245 GCA_031387195.1 Planctomyces sp.
GAAATCTCAAATCTCAAATTCCAAATCTCAGATTTCAAATCTCAAATCTCAAACGGCAAATCTCAAATTCCGCTTTCAATACAAAGGGCTTTATCCCGCGATCGAAGAAGCGGGCCGCGTGTCGTATGCCTTCCGTCACACGTTGCATGGATTGACCGGTGAGGTCGCGTGCTCGGCCTGTTCGGGAAGCCGGTTGCGGGACGATGCGGCGAACGTGCGGTTTCGAGATCGCACGTTGCAGCAAGTGTCCGAGCTGCCGTTGTCGGACGCCGAGACGTTTCTGAAGTCGCTCAAGCTGACGAGTGCGGAAAAGAAGATCGCCGGTGATCTGCTGCACGAAGCGACGAGCCGCGTGAACTTCTTGGTCGATGTCGGGCTGACGTACTTGTCGCTCGCGCGGACGCTGCCGACGTTGTCGGGGGGCGAGTGTCAGCGGATTCGGTTGGCGGGACAAATCGGTCGCGCGCTGACCGGCGTGTTATATGTCTTGGATGAGCCGACCATCGGCCTGCATCCGCGCGACAACGGACGGCTGTTGTCGGCTCTGAAGAAACTGCGGGATCTCGGCAACACGCTGGTGCTCGTCGAGCATGACCGCGAAGTGCTCGGTGCGGCGGATCGGCTGTACGACTTCGGTCCCGGAGCGGGACGACTCGGCGGCACGATCACAGCGGAAGGGACGCCGAAGCAGCTCGGCAAGAATGAATGTTCGATGACCGGAGCGTTCTTGTCGGGACGGAGGGAGATTGCGATTCCGGTTGAGCGGCGAATGAGTTCCGAGGCGAACGGGGGGCGTCAGCCCTCTGGAGGCAACGACCCTGCGAGCAATGTGAAAACAAGTCGGCGTAGTACACAGCGCACCAAGGGGCTGACGCCCCCCGTTCGCCAAACTCCCCCCGGTGGCGGTTGGCTCGAACTCACCGGTGCGAGGCACAACAACCTGCGAAACGTGCATCTGCGGATTCCGTTGGGCACGCTGACGGTCGTGACGGGGGTCAGCGGATCGGGGAAAAGCTCGCTCATTCAAGAGACGTTGGCGAAGGCGCTCGCGCGGGCAATGAATCGGGTCAATGAGACACCGGGGCCGTATGACGAACTGATCGGGCTGAAGTTCATCAACAAGTTGATCGTCGTCGATCAACAGCCGCTGGGGAGCACGCCGAAGTCGAATCCCGGCACCTACACCGGCGTGTTTGATGAGATCCGCGAACTCTTCACGCAGTTGCCCGAATCCAAAGTGCGCGGCTGGCGACCGGGGCGGTTCAGCTTCAATCGACCGGGCGGACGTTGCGAGGCGTGCGAAGGCAACGGTCAGAAAATGATCGAGATGCACTTCCTGCCCGACGTCTGGATCGAATGCGATCAATGCCGCGGCAAGCGGTACAACGCCGAGACGCTGGCCGTGAAGTATCGCGGGCAGTCGATCTCCGATGTGCTCGACCTGCCGATTGGCAAGACGCTGGAACTGTTCGAGAACATCCCCAAGATTCGCAGCCCGCTTGCAACGCTGTGCGCGGTTGGGCTCGATTACCTGACGCTCGGTCAATCGGCCCCGACGCTCTCCGGCGGTGAGGCTCAACGAGTCAAACTGGCTGCGGAACTCGCTCGGCCGCAGACGGGGAAAACGCTTTACATCCTCGATGAACCGACCACCGGTCTGCACTTCGACGACATCGACAAGCTGTTGAAAGTGCTGAACAGCTTGGTCGAGAAAGGGAACTCGGTCGTCGTCATCGAACACAACCTCGATGTGATCAAGACCGCCGACTGGCTGATCGATCTCGGCCCTGAAGCGGGCGATGGCGGCGGCTGGATCGTGGCGGAAGGAACGCCGGAGGATGTGGTGAAGGGGCTTGACGCTAGCACGACGCGCAAGCGAGTGGTCAGCGAGCAAGAGACAGGGAACTGGGAACAAGAAACAGGGAACACGAAGCAGGTCTCTCACACAGCAGCGGCGCTCGCACCGATCCTCGCAACCGGAGCTCGCAGCGAGCGGGCGTTCTTCGACGCTGATGCGGTGCGAAAGAAAAAGGCGGGCGATGTCACGACGAGTGAACTGGGTCGCGATGCGAAGATGCCGTGGCAGATCAACGGGCGGAAGTGGCATCTCGTCGATCGGCTGGCTCACAACAGCAAGCCCTGTCGTTGGGAAGGTTCCGCGTTGGAGCGAGTGATCGACTTCTTGGAAGCCGAGCTAGACGCAACGGCGAGCGGGGCGGCGTCAGCCCCCCGGTCTGTCGAGGAA
>JANNDA010001206.1:0-1559 GCA_031387195.1 Planctomyces sp.
CAGTCACCGCCAATCAAACACGACCAGTCGCCAAAGTCAGCCGGATTTTTGCATCTGTACCACCCTCTCCTTGATGAGTTCTGAGATCTGAGATTCGAAATGCCCACTCGCCAACTCGCACACCGGAATGCTTTCAACGTCGCCGTAATACCCAAGCGGAGCGGGATGACGTTGGCTGAATTGCTGATCGCGATGGCCATCATGGGGCTGATGACGGTTGTGTTGGCGGGCATGTCCAATGCGGTGAATTCGGCGTGGGCCTACACCAAAGGGGTCGAGAGCACTGAACAGCAAGCCGCAGCGGCGTTTGATCGCATCAAGTACATGTTGGCCCACACGGGGACTTATCGTTTAACCGGCCAACCGACTCGACTGGGCTTGGCGATGGTGCCACGAACCCTCGGCACGGCAACGATTCCTGATGTGTTGGTGCTGTGGACCGGCGGTCGCAACGGCGGGATGTCCGCGTTGGGAACGCAAACTCGATTGCCCGTGGCCAGCGAACTGCTGGCCTACACGTGGGACAGCACCAACCCCAGCCAGTTGTTGGAAGTCGCCTTTCCCAGCAGTACGAACAACATCGACTTCGCCGCGACCGACTTCGCCACCACGATCGCGTCCCTCCTGACATCGTTGACCGCCGATCGCATTCCGCTGTGTGGCCACTTACGCGTGACATCATTGAGCGCCACGACCCCGACTCCGGTGACGACCTATCCGACGGGCGGCATGTACGGGCCGAGCATTTCCACCACTCCAACAACCACGACATCAACGACCGATGCCTCAGAAACGATTGGCTGCGCTCGTTTCGACATTGCCTGGGCTCCGACGGATGCCGAGCTGGCAACCGCAACGCCGGGATCAACTCAGTGGTATCAATTGAATTGGCCGATAGGAGCCGTCAGCGGCCGGTCGGGAATGAGGCAAGCGACCTTGAACCTGGAATTGCAGATTGAGCCAGACGGTGTCGATGCCGGGACCGGCTCTGTCAACGCAATTCCGTTCTTCGATTCAGGGAGCGTGCGTTATGTCTACGAACCGTAAACGCGGCTTCACGCTGGTGGAACTGCTGATCGTCGTCACGGTCTTAGGGATCATGGCGACGGTGATTCTGCCGAGCATGCACTCCACGAGCAGCCTGATCGGACTCGAAGCAGCGGCTCGGACTATGGCGGCGGACTTGCGAATCGCGCGACAGTCGGCCGTGCAATACAACTCGACATACGCGGTGATGATCGACCTCTCCGGCAATTCTTATCAACTCAAATTCACTGGAACGGGAACCGTTCCGGCGCTAACGAACACGTTGCAATCAGCAGACACGAACGGCAACAAGATCGACTTCGATCAGTGGAGCGCCGGTCGGCTGTCACAAACGCGAGTCGTGTTGGCCGGAGCGGCCTTGAAAACCTCAAAAACGTCGGTCGCGGACGTGACTTTCGGCCCATCGGGTGGGACCGGGCCGAGCCGCACTCAAGACACCGTGTTCTGGATCATTCAAGGTTCCGGCAACGAACGGCTGAGTGTCTTGGTCACGGTTTCCTGGCTGACCGGAA
>JANNDA010001211.1:0-1778 GCA_031387195.1 Planctomyces sp.
GCAGCCGAGCGTTCGATGGCCGCACACTAACCCGAAGCGTGAGCGAGGGCGGGCGGTCCAAGAGTCTCTGAATTCATCGCTTTGTGAAGCGTCCGCCCTCGCTCACGCTTCGGGTTATTTTTGCGACTTCGATGATCGTGACCGGTGCCAGCGACAACACTCCAATCAGCAACCACTCCCACGAGAGGTGTGTGGCCACCTCGAACACCGGCTGTGCGAATGGCAGCGTCACAACACAGAGCTGCAACAAGCCGGAGATGACGATTGCTCCCAAGAGATGTGGGTTCGTGAGCAATCCGAGGTTCAGCATCGTGGAAGTCTGACTGCGACAGCCGATGGCGAAGAACAGTTGAGAAAAGGCCGTGACACAGAACGCGACCGTCCGAGCGCGGGCCAGATGCGTTTCGTCCCCCTGGTAGATCAGCCAGAACCCCAAGCCTGCGACCGTAGCGATCAATGTGCCGTGGAACAGCATCAGCAGCCCACGCTGTCGCGTAATCACCGCTTCGAGCGGCGGGCGCGGTGGACGGCTCATGATGTCCCGTTCTGGTGGCTCCATCCCCAAGGCCAGCGCGGGCAGACCATCCGTCACGAGATTGATCCACAGAAGTTGAATCGCCGCCAGCGGGACCGGCCAGCCGATCAGCGCGGCGAAGAACATCAGCAGCACTTCGCCGGCGTTACACGACAGCAGGTAATGCACGAACTTTTGAATGTTGTCGAAGATGCCCCGGCCCTCCTCGACCGCGTTGACGATCGACGCGAAGTTGTCGTCGGTCAGCACCATGTCGGACGCCTCTTTGGTCACGTCCGTGCCGGCGACACCCATGGCGATGCCGATGTCCGCAGCCTTCACGGCGGGAGCGTCGTTCACGCCGTCGCCGGTCATGGCCACGATCTGCCCACGCTGCTTCCAAGCGTTGACCACTCGCAATTTGTGTTCGGCGGAAACACGGGCATAGACGGGGATCTGCTCCACCTGAGCTTTGAGTTCATCGTCCGACAAAGTATTGAGTTCTTGCCCGGTGACGACTCGATCCTCGTCGCTGGCGATGCCCAGTTCGCGAGCGATCGCCAACGCGGTTGCCGGATGATCGCCGGTGATCATGACCGGACGAATGCCGGCCCCGCGACAGCGCTGCACCGCCGCTTTCGCTTCCTCGCGAGGCGGATCGATCATGCCGATCAAGCCCGCGAAGATCAGTTCTGTCTCGTCGAAATCGGTGCCTGATGTTGCCGAATGATCGCGATAAGCCAGTGCGAGCACTCGCAGCGCGCGACTCGCCATTTCGGAATTGGACTGCATGATCTGGCTGCGGCGATCGTCGCTGAGCGGCTCGACTTGGCCGCCGCGTCGCTCGGTGAGGCACTTCGCGAGGATCACTTCCGGCGCGCCTTTGGAATACATCACCTGCAAGCCGTCCGAGTCGCGCAGCACGACCGACATCGCCTTGCGTTCCGAGTCGAACGGAATTTCGTAGAGCACCTGATGTTCGCGGTCGCGAGCCTCAATACCCGCCTTCATCGCGGCGACGATCAGCGCCCCTTCGGTCGGATCGCCGATGACTTGCCAAGACTCGGCGTCGTCGCCGCGCGGGCTAACCGTCGCGTTGTTGCAGCGCGCGGCGGTCAGCAACACTTGCATGAGGTCCGGCTCATTGTGTGGATTGATCGGTTCATCCAAGTCACCCGAAGCGTCAGCGAGGGCGAGCGCTCCAGATGACTTTGAAATCGGATCGTCTTGAAGCGATCGCCCTCGCTGACGCTTCGGGTGACTT
>JANNDA010001214.1:0-10079 GCA_031387195.1 Planctomyces sp.
GACCCTGGTCGGTGGAGCGATGGCTGAAAGCTGCAGATGCCAATTCGTGACATAGCGTTCAATCATCGCTCCACCGACCAGGGTCGGCGGGGGCGTGCCGAAAATCTCATTGTTCGTCATCTAGCTTCCAGTCATCGCTCCACTGACGCGGGGTCAGTGGGGGCGAATCAGGGCACGACAAATGAAAGGCCGAACCGTATCAATACCACGCGGTCGCCAGCTTGCGGCGGTACTCGCCCGCGAGTTCCGACGCCGGGCCGAGTTGGCCGAGGATCTTGACCATCGTCTCTTTGACGGCCGGCCCAATCCCCGCTTTGTCGCGTGCAATCAACGTCAGACAGAGTTCCAACGACTCGACATGCTTCCCGGCCACAGCGAGCGCATCCGCCAGTCCCATCTGCAACGCGAGATCATCCGGACTCGCGGCCACCGCGCGGCGAGCTTCTTCCACTCCGCCCGACTCAACGGAGGCGGCTCGCAATTCCAGTGGATCTTTGAGGTGTTGCGCTTCCGGTTCGAGATAACCTCGTTCTTCCAATTGAGCGATGATGCGGCTCGCCTCTTCGTCGCGGTTTTGAGCGATGATGACTCGGACCAACGCGATCTTGATCAAGTCGGCGGTCGGTTCGAGATTCAGCGCCTCGCGAAATTTCACTTCGGCGGCTTGCGGATCGGTCGCCTCCAGCTTGATCCCTTCAGACATCGCAGTCTGAGCGGCAGTCGGCAAGAACGTCGTCAGCCACTCGCGGAGTTGCGGCTCGGTCAACATCCCCATGAAGTCGTTGACCATTTGCCCGTTACGAAACGCCACGACCAACGGGATCTGCTGAATCTGAAACGCCGCCGCGATCTGTTGTTCCGCTTCGACGTCAATTTTCACGAGCAGAAACTTGCCCGCATATTCGTTGGCCAGCTTTTCAAGCAGCGGTCCCAACTGCTTGCACGGCCCGCACCACGGAGCCCAGAAATCGACGACGACCGGAATCTCGGCCGACTTCTTGATGACCTCGGCTTCAAAGTTTTGCGACGTAACGTCTTTGATCCACGGTGAGGCGTCAGGCATGGGTAGGCTTTGCAAAAGGAAGGCAGGTCACAACGAGGCATTCGCAGGTGAGGCAGTAGACAAAGCCCACGACAGAGACGCAAGCAGTCACCAAACTAACCCGAAGCGTCAGCGAGGGCGAACGCTCCAAGACGCTCCGAATTCAGAGTCCCGTGAAGCATCCGCCCTCGCTCACGCTTCGGGTTAGTGTCGGTCTACCACGCCTCAATCCCACCACCAGCGTTTGGCGTCGAGATTCATTGGTGGCGTTTCTTTCGAGCGGCGGCTGCCGACTTCGGCGGAGGTTTGTGTACTCGCGGCCGTCTTCTGCAAAATCTGTTGGCTGTCGATCACCACTCCGCCACTGAGAAGCGCAATTGCGACTCCGCTGTTGGACATCTTCATGTTGAGAGCGGTCTTCGTGTGCTTCGGTACGGGACCACGAGCGACCGGAGCGCGTTGTTCGTCGAGGAACAGACCCGGCTCCCAGTTCGCCTTCGACGCAAGACCCTCTCGCTTGATCAACGCTGTCAGTACGGCGAGATCGAACAGGTTTTGTAACTCGGAGAAGACCGGCATCTGTTTTGTCAGTTCAGAAAACTTCTCGGTGAACTGCTTTGCGAAGAGCTGAGTGCTTTGACGTGTAAAAGCAGAATCGGAGCGCCGCCCTGCCGCGTCAGCTTGCTCGCCTTGAGTCAGCAGTTGGCACCGTTGCCCGGTGAACTCGAAGGCCAGTCCGTCGCCACTCGTGCGGAACGCGTCGTACAACGGAGTGAACCACCAACGTTCGAGCGTGTTGCCCCCTGGCTGAATCATCGCGAAATGACTTTTCAAGCCGGGCACGCGCGGGTCTTCGAGACCGATCGCGATCAGCTTCATGTGATAATCGGCTTCGACCAAAACCTGCGCGAAATGCGTGTCACCGGGGATGCCGGTCACGGTCACGTCGTGATTGCCCAAGATCTTTTGCATCTGCTGAAACTTCTGCTGTGCCGCGTTTGCCGTCCCCGCTCCAGAGTTTTGTTTCAGAAACTTTTGCAGATCGGCCAGCCGTTCGGGAACCGGGTCGATCGAACAACCCCATTGCGAGGTCTTCTCCGCCGTGCGCATCGCGATCATCAAGTCATCCAACCGAATCACCGCCCGCCCGCTATTCAAGCCGATCGCCCGACCGCTTGGATCGGGCGCATACGGCCCTGCCGGTCCAGCAATCACGAGGTCCTTCGTTTCAGGAAACACGAAGACAAAGTCGATCCGTTGCAGTCCCGCGAGATACTGCATCTCGGCTGACGGGGACTCTTTCTTCTCCAGCATCTCGGCAATCGCTCGCTCCAATCGGACGAGCGAGACTTTGCGTAACGGGCTGCTGCGGTTGACCTCTTCGGGCAAGAACTCCTTCGCCAGCGCCTGCATCCGTTTGCGAGCGACATCCGGTGAGATGACCTTTGCTTTGGGCGCGGACAAAACGCCCTCGCCATCAATCGAGATCCCGCCTGCGGCTTGGACTCCACCACCTTGTCCACCTTGGCCCCCCTGCCCTCCTCCTTGTCCACCGCCAAATCCGCCGCCACCTCCGATACCGCCGCCATTGTTTTGAGCCAACAAGTCATGCGGTGGCAAGAACGCCAACAGCACGATGATTGTCAGACTGACGCAGTTCAATCGAATTCGCCTCATCATGATTGATCCTCTTGTAGGACGGTTTTCCAAACCGTCCGTTACGAAACGCACGGTTTGAAAAACCGTGCTACGAACTGACCAGCAATTCGCAAATCGCCCACTGCCCGAAGTTCTCTTCGACCTCAACTTGAATCAACTCAATTGGCGTCTTTGCTACGGAAACGACCACTTCACGCAATCGTGTCGCAATCCAGGCCGCGATCTCTTCCGCCGTCGTGTTCTCCACCGGCAGCAGCACGCAGTCCTCGCGGGGAAAGACCCAGCGTCGGCTTTCAAACGTCGCGATCACTTCGCGGTCATCCGCCTGCACACGAATCTGCCGATGAGACGTCGGCAACAAGACTCGGTGATCGAGTTCATTGACGATCTTTTGCAACGCATCGCGCAGGGCGATGAAGTCGAACACGTACCGGTTCTCATCCAGCGGTCCAACCACTTCGACAGCCGTCCGCCAGTTGTGTCCGTGCAACCGCTCGCAGATGTTTCCGTTGAATGTGATGAAGTGCGCGGCACTGAAAACCAAATGATCTTTGGTCACTCGCACACGAAAGCAGGGTTCAGTCATCGTGGCCTCCTCCGAAGACTTTCACTTGGCAGATGTCGTTGAATTCTTGCAAAGAACTCGGCGGCGGATCAGTTGGCGGCCAGAACTCGCGCTGTGCGACACAGCGAGCGACTCGCATCGCCGCTGCGTCCGCGTCGGAGAGTTCATCGCGCGACCACTCGGCGAACGAGGCTCCGACTCCGCCCAAGTCTTTCGGCAAGTTGATGTAGCCCAGTCGCGGCTCCTGCGACAGCGAAAAGACTCGCGCGAGATGCCGATACAACGGCAGTTGTAAATCAACCCACTCCGACTTCCGTTTGCGATGCGTCTCTTCCGGCGTGGCCCCTTTGTCACCCGACTTGTAATCGAAGATCGCCCATTCGCCGGTCACTTCGTTGTGATCAATGCGGTCAATGCGGCCATGCAACCACACCGGAAGACCATCGACCGTGAAGGCAGGCTGATGTGCCGCGTCTGTTTGACTCACGTCCGAAACGTCAACGCGCGGTCGCACGGAGACCTCCGCGTAAGCAATCGTCCAACCTTCTCGACGCCACGTGGCCTGCCAGCGTGCGAAGACTTCCAACCGGCTTTCCAATTGCTTGAGCTGCACGTTGATCGCCGCTCGACGTCGCGGGCCGAATTGGTCTTCAGCGACTTCCTCCAACAGTTGGCAGAGCCACTTTCGCAATTTCTCGGCATCGGCCGAGTCACGCAGATCGGACTGTCCGAACTTGCGCAAGACCTCGTGCAGTACATTGCCGAACGACAGTGCATCGAGTTCGACCGCGTCATCATCCAACGTTTGCAGCTTGAGCACGTGCCGCAAGAAGTAGCGATACGGGCAAGCGAGATACGAGCGAAATTCGGTGACGTTCAAAGTCAGCTCGCGTGCCGGCTGTAACAATTCCGACATCCCCAACGATGTCGCGACCCGTTCCGGCTGCGGTATCACGAAGCCGACGGCGTCCGCCTCACTAACCCGAAGCGTCAGCGAGGGCGAGCGCTCCACAAGACTCAGCCTCGGCGGTTCCTCTTGGCGGCCTTCTCGCAGTTCATCCGGACGGTTTTCAGAGCGCTCGCCCTCGCTCACGCTTCGGGTTAGTAACGCCGCGCCCGCCTGAATGTTCGCCTTCGGGGGATGATCCAAAAACTGCAGTACGCGCTGTGGCAGTTTCTCCGCTTCGATTGCAAACAACAGCCGGCTCGGAATCAGTGGATTGCCGTCCGCATCTCTACGACCGACCAGCCACACCACATTCTTCCGAGCATGTCGCAGCAACGTCACCGCATACGCATCGCGAGCGAATCGGCGCGCGTTGTCATTCAAACCCAGTCGCTGCCGCAATTCGTTCGGCAAGAACAGATCCGAGTTCAACGAGGTCGGCACGAAGCCCTCGTTGAATGACGTCACGATCGCTGCGGGAGTGTCGTCTAACGACAATTCCAACCAACCGAGCATCTCGACCGCATTGTCGATCACCTCCGGCGGCACGAACTCCGCCGTTGTCTGTTTCACCGCGCAGCGAATCGCATCCGCTGCGGCAACTACGGGAGCGATTGAATCCGGCACGACGGCAATCTCGTCGATGATCTCATTCAACTTCCGCAACGCGACCGTCACGATCCGCCCTTCGTTCGTCGTCTCATCGACGGAGCGATCGCCGTACACAGTCCGCAACCAAGCGAGCAGCGGCTCGGCCCATTCATTCAGCTTGCGGTCAGCCCGCTGCAACGGCGCGAGCAGTTCACGAGCGGCCTGCAACAATTCGCGCACCGACGCCGACAGTTGCGGTGTCGTCGGTGCGTCTTGTTCCGTGACGTTCGCCGGTAACGACGCCATCGCTTTTTGGCGACTCCGTTTTCTGGCGGCGAGTTTCAGCGTCGCATCGCTGCTCGGAGCGTCCAAGATCGCCTGCAACGTCTCGGCACTGATCGGCAGATGCAAACGAAACGCCTCATCGAGCGTCGCCAGATCAATGGCACTGACCCCCGCGCGCGAACCGGGGTCAGGCACCGCGCCACGCCGCGTGAGCCAGTCGCCGAAGTCGTGATGCCGCATCAACGCGGCAAAATCTTCAAACCGGCCTCGTTCCAACACGTCCGCAACAACCGCCAGCAATCGGCACGGACCAGAATCCGCCAACCGCTGCCCTTCGATCCAGCGCGTTGTCACGCCACTCGCCGTCAGTTGCCGTTCGATGAACGGCCCCAACCGCTCGTCCGCTAACCCGACGACGACTTCATCCGCGCGATAACGACCGCCGAACTCCGCCAGCTCACGAGCCACTTGCTCCGCCTGATCCGCTGGCCCATCGCACAGCCGAATCAGCTCGGCCGGCACATCAATCGGCGCTTCAGCCCATCTCTCCGGGACCAAACAGCCATGCGCGTCAAACCAATCTGACCGTTCTTCCGGAGCCGCAATCAGTGCCGTCACTCGATCGTTCACCAGATCGAGCACGCCGCGAGTCACCTGATTCATGTCGGCGGTGCCGAGCAGAATCAAATCACGATCCGTCTGCGGCTCACGACGTTCGATGGCAACCAGCCGCGCGGTTTGTACGTCCCACAGTTTCAGTCGATCCAACGTGCCCAGATAGGCCGTCTGCACTTTCGACATCGCCTGCCAACGAGCGACCTCGCCAAATCCGGAAATCTCCCGACCACGTTTCGCGACATCGTCGAAGTTATGACCGTCCGCCGCCAACTCACGATGTTGTTGCCAAAACAATGTGCCCAACGACCACCAAGCCAGCGCATCTTCTTTCGCCGGAGGTTGCGGGACAATTTTCCCCAGCACACTCCGATCGATCTCACGCAGCGCTTTCGCCCACGTGAGTTGTTGCACCAACTCATTCGCCAGTGGTTTTTGCAACGGATACAGCGTTTCGGGCAAAGCACCCAACGTCTCGATGCGCGGCGGCGTCAATCGGCAGCTAGTTGATTCGGCCGACAACACCAGAAGTTCCAAGAGCCGTCGTCCCGCGCGACGTCCCGGCACCACGATGCTCACATGGCTGAGATCCAACTCGCCCGCCGAGCGGTATCGCCGCGTGATCCAATCCACTGCCGTCACCAGCAGCGGAGAGTCCCAGCCCAGAAAAATGCGTTTGATCGAAGTTGTCATACAAGCCGATTGTGGTAGACCCTCCGATTGATTCCTGTTTTCAACAGGAATGGCGGAGAGCTTGAATTCAGTGTCATTGGGAACGCCCGCCCTCGCTGACGCTTCGGGTTAGTTTTGCGGCTTCGCCGCGCTATCCCTCGCCGATCGGCTCTTTGATCGCCTCGACGATAATGCCGCCGAGCTTCAAGAACTCATGCGCTCGCGTGAACCACAATTGACGGTTCCAGGGCAGGCCCGCTTGGTTGCAGGCATTGCGTAGTTCGTCGCGGTTAAACGTGCGGCACTTCCACATTCGACCGTTCATGAAGCCGGTGTAGGTGTCTTCGGTCGCCGCCAAAAGCAAACTGCCGCCAGGTTTCAGGACTCGACGCAACTCGGCCAAACCGGGAAACGGGTCCGGCAAGTATTCCAGGACGTAGCCACACGTCACGCAGTCGAACGAATTGTCCGGAAACGGCAAGTGCATCAAGTCGGCGGCGATGTACCACGGTCGTGAATC
Source organism: Planctomyces sp. (assembly GCA_031387195.1). Lineage (GTDB taxonomy): Bacteria > Planctomycetota > Planctomycetia > Planctomycetales > Planctomycetaceae > SXKJ01. Next base: position 6,896 of record JANNDA010001214.1, read on the forward strand.
AGTGCGTGTGTGCCGAGTTCGAGCGCGGCGAAGCATCTGCGGTGACAAGTCACAGGCAACGATTTGGACTTCTGGATGCGTGTGCTTGAGCAAGTGACCGAGGATCTGCCCGGCTCCCGATCCGACATCCAGAATGCTTTGAAAACGGCCGAGGTCGAAATTCCCATTTTTCAAGACTCGCCCCATCAACGGCTGATGCAGCGAGACCATGCTCGCCAGCATCAAGAATCCGCCGGCCGGGCCGTCGTAGAGGCTGCGGACCTTTGTGCGATACTGATTCAGCGGGATCCGTTGGAAGCCACGAAACTCCACGAGCCGACGAAAGGCTCGCTTGTGGAGTGCGGGACGTTTGGGGCGAGGTGACTCATGATGCGTCATGTTTGATCGGCGAACCCAATCTGCTGAACAGCCCGACTCGCGCCGCAACTGGATGTTGTTCCTGAAGAAAGCGTTCTATCGCGACAACGTGAAAATTTCATCCAATGGCAGGCAACTTCGACTGAGCAAACTGGTTGTCTTCATCCGTATGTTCGGCCTTGCCATCCGCAGGCAGTCTGCCCCGGAAGACTGCCTGCGGATGGCAAAGCCAGATTGCGGATGAAAGAAGGCGAATCCGTTGGTTGTGAGCGTTGCTCGCCTCAAGAACTCCGCGCCTCTGCGGAAAACGGAGATGTTTTAAGACGCTAGAATTTGTGGGCACACCCCGCGGCGGAACGACAATGTGGCTCCTTGATGGGCTACTTCGACGCCACTATATTCGGCCCGCTTTTTCATTATTGGGAGTTGCGAGACAATGGCGGAGGTCGTCGAACTGCGCGAGGTCACAGACCGGCGTGATGTCATTCATCGCGCGGTGCAGTGTTTGTCCGCCGGTGAATTGGTCGTGCTCCCCTCCGAGGCGGGCTACGTCGTTGCAGGCTTCTCTCTGACCGAAAGTGCGGGGACACATCTCGCACGCTCCGATTCTTCCACGCTGCTACTGCTCCGCTCGTCCGAAGAAACCACCGATTACTTACCACAGCTTTCTCCCGTCGGACTTCGCTTTGCTCGACGCTGCTGGCCCGGCCCGCTCGTCTTGCGGGCTGCGGCGAGTTTGGAAAGCGGCTTCTTGTCGGCCCTGCCGCAGGGCGTTCAATCGGCTCTGATCACAAACGGTGAATTGTCCGTGCGAGTTTCCAGTCATCCGGTGTTGAGCGCCGTCGGCAAGCTATTACGTGGCCCGATGCTGATTCGAGAACTCGCGAAAATCCCGACGAACGAAGAACTCAATCAACCCGAATGGCAACACGCGACGCTCGTTGTCAAAGAGAGTTCCACCGCGACACCGCCCGCACCGCTTCCGAATGCCGCCGCGCCCTCTGTAACGTCGATCGTCCGTATTGACGCAAACGGCTGGGCCGCGGAGCGGATCGGCCTGCTCAATGAAAACAAACTGCAAGTGTCGGCCTGCGTGCTGATTGTCTTCGTCTGCACTGGCAACACCTGTCGGAGCCCGATGGCGGAAGTCCTGTGCCGGGACATGTTGGCCAAGCGGCTGAAGTGCTCGACTCAAGACCTCACAAAGCGTGGGTTTGTCGTCGCGTCAGCGGGACTGGCCGCTGATTATGGATCACCGGCCAGCCCGGAGTCGGTCGAGATGATGCGGCGTCGCGGCGTCGATTTGCGCGCCCATGCCAGTCAACCATTCACCGACCGAATTCTGGAACAAGCCGACCACTGTTACACGATGACCAACCAGCATCGCCACGCGATTTTGGCCAGCCATCCGGAGACTGCGGGACGTGTGCAAGTTCTCGCACGCGACGGAACTGATATCTCCGATCCGATCGGCGGCGGTTGGGATCACTACGCCGCCTCCGCCGCCAGCATCGAGACGCATTTAGCCAAGATCCTCGACGAACTGCTGTGAAGTTCCGACAATCCCGCGACCTTTTTTCGCAGTACCAGCCTCCGAGATTTCACCTCCTTTGTTCTGAGCGACCATTATGAAAATCGCCGTTGCCAGCGATCATCGCGGCTTCCACGTGAAGCAAAACATTCTCCGCCAGTTGGCGGACATGGGCCACGAAGTCGTGGATCTCGGCCCGGACACGACGAATCGAGTGGACTATCCCGACTACGCCGCCAAAGTGGCGAAGGCGATTATCGAGCATCAAGCGGATCGAGGCATCTTGGTCTGTGGCACCGGCATCGGCATGAGCATCGCCGCCAATCGTTATCACGGCGTGCGAGCCGCACTCTGCCACGACGACATGACGGCCGAAATGAGCCGTCGGCACAACGACTCGAATGTCTTGTGCCTCTCCGCCGACCTGCTCGGCGAGCAGCTCATCACCCGCATGACCGAAGTATGGGTCAAGACGGCGTTTGAAGGGGGCCGCCACCAAGAACGACTGGAACGGCTTGAAGAAAATGCGAATGACAGTCAACCGACTTAGAGACTGATCGCCGCAGGCAAAGTTTCTCTGCGAAAATATTTCAGACGGCGATCACAAAAGTAACCCGAAGCGTGAGCGAGGGCGGGTACTCCACAAAACGATGATTTCAGAGTCTTCTGGAGCGTTCGCCCTCGCTAACGCTTCGGGTTACTTTCGTGGCTTCGCCGCGACCAACCACAGGAGGAGACCGTCATGGATACGAACTCGCTGAAATACGCGAAGACTCACGAGTGGCTGCACATCGCGGGTGATGTGGGGACGATCGGGATCACCGACTTCGCCGTGAAGGAACTGACCGACCTCGTGTATGTCGGCCTGCCGAATGTCGGCAAGCACTTCTCCAAAGGCGAAGTTTTCGGCGAGATCGAAAGCGTGAAAGCGGTCAGCGACTTGTACGCACCGGTTTCCGGCGAGGTCATCGAAGTGAACTCGAACTTGCCGAACGATCTCGACGCCCTTTCGCAAGATGCGTTCGGCCGCGGCTGGCTGGTCAAGCTGCGGCTCAATAATCCCACCGAAGCGTCAGCGTTACTCGATGCGGCGGCCTATCAACATGAATGTGCCAGCCACTCGTAGCGGCAAGCTTCCAGCTTGCCAGCTTGTTCGATCAAGCTCACAAGCTGGAAGCTTGTGGCTACGTTTTTGAATCCACTCGAAAGTGAGCACCTTCCGTGGCCTATCTCTTCAACACTCCCGACCAACAGTCCGAGATGCTCAAGACGGTCGGCGACGAACGCGGAGCACGC
>JANNDA010001276.1:0-4533 GCA_031387195.1 Planctomyces sp.
AACTTCGCGCTCATGCCGAGTCGGTGAAGCAAGATGGTTCGCTGTCGAGTTCAAGCATAAGATGACTCTGAAGACAGGCTCAGTCAGCCGTTTTCTGGAAAACAAGCAGGAGAATCACCATGCCCTCCGATCAGCCAACGATTGAAGAACGCTTGGCCGCACTTGAACGAGAAGTTGCGGAATTGCGGCAGCGTCCAACCGCCCGCGTCAAGGTGCCACCTGGAGCCAATTGGGTGGACGCGATTTCCGGCTCCATGGAAAACTTCCCAGAGTTTGAGAAGGTGGTCGAATTCGGCCGCGAGATTCGTCGCCAACAATTGACCCCGTAATGGAGTGCGCGGGCATGTTCCTTCTCGACACCGATCATCTCGTTGTGCTGCAACGACGCGGCCCCAAACATGAGTACGAAAATCTCAGCCAACGGATGGCTCAATTCGGATTGGATGATTTCGCCATTTCGGTCGTGACCATCCACGAGCAGATTCTGGGAGCCAACGCTTACATTTCGCGCGCCAATGACCGTGGCGGAATTTTGCGTGGTTACGAGATGATGAAACGAACGCTCCAAGATGCCGGCGATTATCTCGTGCTTCCGTTCGATGAGGCCGCGCTGCAGGAGTTTGAACGGCAACGCCACGCGGGCGTGCGAATCGCAACAATGGACCTGCGAATTGGCTGCATTGGTGTGTCTCGCCAACTGACGGTGCTGACTCGCAATCTCGTCGATTTCCGAGCCGTGTCCGGTCTTTCCGTGGAAGATTGGACGACACATCAAGAGCCGAGTTGACCATCATGATTGACGAAGAAATCCAAGAAGTGCGTGCGATCCGGCACGCCATCTTGTAAGAGTGCGATCACAATGTTCCCAAGTTGGCGGCTTACTTGAAGGCCGTTGAAACGGAAATGCGAACGTCAGGCGAGTTCAAGTTCCCGAATCGAACCACTAAAGTCTCAACCGAAAACTGAGAAACAAGAAGACGAACGGACCAAGGACGAAATGGCGACAGTCACAATTAACGGCAAAGAAGTTTCCATCGGCGACAGCGAGCGGCTGAATTGCATTCAGGCAGCGAAGCGAGCCGACATTGAGATTCCGCATTACTGCTGGCATCCGGCGCTGACCGTCGTGGCGAGTTGCCGCATGTGTCTCGTCGAGGTCGGCGACAAGAAGGCAGACGGCTCGGTTGCGATGCAGCCGAAGGTCGTGCCGGGGTGTCAGACGCCGGTCAAGGACGGGACGGTCATCGTCACGAACTCGGCGAAGGTCAAGCAGGCTCAGGCGGCGACGCTGGAGTATTTGCTGCTCAACCATCCGCTCGACTGTCCGACGTGCGATCAAGCGGGCGAGTGCTTCCTGCAAGACTACACCTACAAGTTCGGCCACATGCAGAGCCGGCTTATGGAGCCGAAAGAACTTAAGCCGGATAAGGACTACATCGGCGACCAAATCACGCTGTTCACGGACCGCTGCGTGATGTGTACTCGTTGCGTGCGATTCACTCGCGAAATCAGCGGCACCGGCGAACTGCAAGTCATCAACCGCGGCGACCACGAAGAGATCGACATCTTCCCCGGCCTGCCGGTCAACAACAAACTCGCTGGCAACGTGGTTGATCTCTGCCCGGTCGGAGCGTTGTGCTCGAAAGATTTCCTCTACAAGCAACGAGTCTGGTGGTTGAAGTCCGTCGACAGCGTCTGCCCCGATTGCTCGGCCGGTTGCAGCATCAACGTCGATCAAAACAACGAGACCGTCTTCCGCCTGAAGCCGCGCAGCAACCCGCAGGCTCAGGGAGACTTCATGTGCGACGATGGTCGCTTCGGTTGGAAGTACATCCATTCGGATCAACGACTCAAGCACCCGGAGATGTCGCAAGGCGACCGCCGAGTCGCCGTCGATTGGGACACCGCTCTGACGGCAACTCGCAATGCGCTCAAAGAAGCCGCGACGAAGAATCCGAAAGCCGTCGCCGCAGTGCTTTCGCCGTGGATGACCGTCGAAGAGGCGTACCTGCTCGCGAAACATTTGAAGGCGCTCAGTTCCGACGTTCGATTGGCTCTCGGCCCGGTGCGCATCGAAGGTCAGGACGACCACTACCCGAAAGATGTCCGTGGTAATGCTCAAGAGAACGTCAAGTTCACCATCCGCGCGGAAAAATGCCCGAACCGTCGAGGCGTCGAGGCGGTGCTGCAGCACTTCCAAGGCTCGATCATCAACATCGGCGACATCCTGGGCGATGCCGCCGAAGGTCGGATCGACACGCTCTACTTCGTCGGCGGAGACCCGCGTGGTGGACTCGACGAATCACACGCCGCCGCGTTGGCGAAAGTCAAAACGTTGATTGTCCAGGACATCTTGCCGTCACCGGTTTCTGCTCGAGCACACATCGTTCTGGCTGGCGGCTCATTCGCCGAGCGCGACGGCACGTTCGTGAATCACGCAGGCCTCGCGCAAGCAATCAAACGCTCGATCCGTTCGCCGGAAGATGCGCGACCCGATGGCCGCATCTTGTGGGACTTGTCGAACCGCAAAGGTTTGTTCAACGCAAATGTGTTGCATAAAGAGATCGGAGAAGAAGTCAGATCGCTGACGATGTTGGCCAACTCACTGGGTGAGTTAGGGCTTCAACTGTCGGCTTCCGAGTAATTTGCCATGCCAACTGTTTTGATCGAAGGACCGTATCGTTTCTTCTTCTTTTTGGCCGACCGTGATGAACCACCACACATTCATGTTGAACGAGACGAGTGCTCTGCCAAGTTTTGGTTGGAGCCAGTACGGTTGCAAAGAAGTCGTGGATTCTCGCGAGCGGAATTGAACCAAGTTCAGCGATTGGTGGATCACAACGAATTTCAATTTCAGGAAGCTTGGCATGAGCACTTTGATGATTGACCTCGAACAAGCTAATGCAGTCGGTGTTGCGACAACGGATGACACGCTGTGCATCGATCTGGCCGATGGCCGAACAATTTCGGTTCCGTTGGCGTGGTATCCGCGTTTGTTTCACGGTTCGGTCGATGAGCGTCAGCAATGGCGGTTGATTGGTGGTGGTGAAGGCATCCATTGGGAGAGTTTGGACGAAGACATCAGCGTCGAAGGGTTGCTGGCTGGCCGAGCCTCTGGCGAGTCCGAGAAGTCACTGAAACGCTGGCTTGAGAAACGAAAGTCATAAGACACGATGAACTCGATGAACTTTTCCCCGCTGCTGGCTGAAGGCAGTTCCGATGCGGTTGAAAACTTGCTGCTGTGGCTGTGCGGGCTTGTCGGCATTCCGGCACAAGTCGGCGTGCCGTTGATTTTGATTTTGGCAACGTTGGGGACGATTCTCGGCGGGTGCTCGTATGCGATTTGGCTCGAACGAAAATTGGCCGCGTGGATTCAGGACCGAGTGGGGCCGAACCGAGTTGGTTGGGCGGGGCTGTTGCAGCCGATTGCGGACGGGGCGAAGTTCCTGCTGAAAGAGGACATCATCCCGGCGCATGTGGACAAGTTCTTGTTCGTCATCGCACCGACGATCTCTGTTTTCACGACGATGCTGGCATTGTCCGTCGTGCCGCTGGGGCCGACGACGTTGGGTGAGGGGTTCTCGTTCATCATCGCTCCGAAGATCGACATCGGGATCGTGTTTCTCTTCTCGGTGACGAGCCTCGCCGTGTACGGCATCATCCTTGGCGGTTGGTCGAGCAATAACAAATACAGTGCGCTGGGTGGGCTGCGGTCGAGTGCCCAGGTTGTGAGCTACGAGATCCCACTGGGGATGTCGGTCATCGGCATCGCGTTGATGGCGGGATCGCTGAACTTGGAGACGGTGATCGACGCTCAGGCTCAGGGTGGACTGTTTGGCTGGAACATCTGGTATCAACCGTTGGCGGCGGGCATCTTTTTCCTGGCGGCGCTGGCGGAGTCCAATCGGCTGCCGTTCGACTTGCCGGAATGCGAGCAGGAATTGATCGGCGGCTATCACACCGAGTATTCGGCGTTGAAGTTCGGCATGTTCTTTCTCGGCGAGTACACGCACGTCTTCACGGTCAGCTTCTTGTGCTCGGTGCTGTTCCTGGGCGGATGGCATTTCCCCGGTATCGCGGACGCCGAGGACGTTGGGGTGCTGGCGACGGTGTTGAAAATCGGCGTGTTGGTGTCGAAGGTGTTCTGTGTCATCGTGCTGATCATGCTGCTGCGTTGGTGCCTGCCGCGATTCCGGTTTGACCAACTGATGGGCCTGTGCTGGAAAGTGCTGATCCCACTGTCGTTGGCAAACATGGTTTGCGTGATGATCGTGCGCGAGTTCGAGTTGAATTGGTTCTGGTTACCGGTCAGTTCGTTGATGTTGCTTTGCACGGCGGGATATCTCGGTTTCCAGCCGGCAACGCCGTCTGCTCGTCGTGCTAAGCCGGTAGAGCAGTTGATTGCTCACCATTGAGTTTCGTAGTGCAAGCTTCCAGCTTGCAACCTTTTTTCGATGTGTTTGGACGGACGAAGATCCGCAGGGAGTTGCAAGCTGGAAGCTTGCACTACGAAAGACCAGTTATGCCCATTCA
>JANNDA010001288.1:0-1818 GCA_031387195.1 Planctomyces sp.
TCAGGATCTTGTTCTCCTCCTTAAGAAATTCGACGTACTTCGCGAGTTCGTTGTTGCTCGCCGAGGCGATCAACGCCAGCAGTGGGTGGAAGATTTTGGCGGACATGCTATTGTCGCAACTCGTTATCAAGGTGGAGTCTGACACATTCGTTGAACAGCGCTATGTGCTCTCAGGAGCACAACAACGCACCCGAATTTATCCGCCTATCGAAGGCCATTGAGAGCAACCGGCATCACGCTGGATCAATGCCCGTTCGGATCACCGCCAGGCAGTCGCGGCCATCGAAATCGACCGTCACGGCAGCGTCTTTTTTTGCTTTGTTGCGCCGCTCAGTTTCTACGGAAGAACTACGGAAAAAGGTGCGTCGTACTGCTAATTACGACTATTGTTTGCTGCGATTTGCGATGGTTTGCAACTACCCTCAAATCGCTGTAAGACACGCACCGCAAAGGCATTTTGGCTGAAAACTCAAACGACTATCCTGCAAACTACGGAACCGAAGGCCGCGTGCTGATCATTGATGATGATCTGGGCCAGAGTGGCCGCACCGCGGAGAATCGGCTCGGATTTCAACGGTTGCTGGCAGAGGTCGGCCTGGATCATGTCGGGCTGGTGCTCGGCATCGAGATGAGCCGTCTGGCGCGATCGTGCAAAGACTGGTATCAGCTCTTGGAGTTGTGCGCCGTGTTCGACGCGCTCTTGGCGGATCAGGACGGGTTGTACGATCCCTCGGACTACAACGATCGGCTGCTGCTGGGACTGAAAGGGACGATGTCCGAAGCGGAGCTGCACATCTTGAAGAACCGGATGCATCTCGGCTTGAGGAACAAGGCACTGCGTGGCGAACTGCTCACGCGATTGCCACCGGGGTTCGTGTTCGATTCCGAAGGGGAAGTGAAACTCGACCCCGATGAGCAGACGCGGTCGCTGATTGGGATGATCTTCGACAAGTTCGACGAATTGGGAACCGGGCGGGGCGTCTCGCAGTATCTGCGGCGGCATCACATTCGTCTGCCGTTCATCTGTTACACCAAGCCCAACAAAGGCCAGGTGGAGTGGCGGGAACCGTCAGTGGCGACGTTGTACGCCATCTTGCGGCATCCGAATTACGCGGGAGCCTACGTCTATGGCCGCCGGCAAATGGACCTGCGCCGCAAGGCGCTCGGCCAGCCTGCGTCGGGACGCATTAGCCGCAGTCCGGACGAATGGTTGGTGCTGCTGAAAGACCGACTGCCGGCCTACATCTCGTGGGAAAAATACCTCGCGAATCAACAACGACTGAGCGACAACTGCTCGCAGCCGAATACGCCGGGCGTACCACGAGGTGGCCCCACGTTGTGCAGCGGCTTGATCCGTTGCGGCCGCTGCGGTTGGAAACTGCGAGTCTACTATCACGCGGACTCGAATCTGCAGAGCTATCACTGTCCTAGCCAGGATCAAAACGGCGACCACTCGATGTGCCAACATCTCGCGGCCGGCGTGGTCGATAAGCTGGTCTCACGCCAAGTGTTGCAGGCCGTGGAGCCCGCAGCTCTGGCTCTGAGCCTGCAAGCAGCAGAGGACATCGAGCGTGAACGTCAGCGGATTCAGCAGCACGCCCAACAGGAATTGGAACGCTCGCAATACCGTGCTCAGCGAGCCAAGCGTCAGTACGACGCCGTCGATCCTGAAAACCGACTCGTCGCCCGCGAACTGGAGTCACAATGGGAACAGGCCATCCGCGATCAACGCCGCGCACAAGAACAACTCGAACGGCTGCGTGTTGATCAGCCTGTGAAGCTCTCCGCGGAGGAACGTCAGCAGATCGAACGGCTCGC
>JANNDA010000446.1:0-1756 GCA_031387195.1 Planctomyces sp.
CCTGACATCACGGCCATGTTCGTCAATCGTCTGCGCGACGAGACCGAACGACGCGAGCGTTTTTACGACGAAATGTCGGACGATCAGAAAGTCGAATTCATCGAGGGAGAAGTCATTGAGCATCCCGCTGGTCGCAATCGGGAGCTGTGTGCAAGAAGTTCTTTGTCGACAATTCTGCACACGTTCGCCCAGCTTCATCGTTTGGGCCAAGTCTGCGAAGAGAAATGCCTGTGCGTCTTCCCCCGCAATGATTACGAGCCGGATGTCGTCTTCTTCGGCCGAGAGAAAGCGGCGGCATTCACGCCTGACACGATGAAGTTTCCAGTTCCGGATTTCGTCGTGGAAGTTTTGTCGCCCACGACCGAAGCGCGTGATCGCGGCGTAAAGGTTGAGGACTACGAGGCTCACGGCGTCCGCGAGTATTGGATCGTGGATGCGGAAGCGGAGTCCGTCGAACAATACGTGCTCGAAGACAGTGCCTTTCACCTGCTGCTGAAGTCCGGTTCCGGAGACATCGAAAGCCGCGTCGTCCCCGGCTTCCGCATCCCGATTCGAGCCATCTTCGACTCAGCAACCAACCTCGAAACGCTCCGCCGGCTGTTGGCTTGAGCCGACTTTTGCACGGGATGGCAAAGGTGCGTCACCAGCCCCAAAAGTTTGGATGTGCGAATGGTCTCATCCAAATTAGATACACATTTCTCGCAACGGTGTTGCCTAAACCAACCGCCGCCACATGGACTACGACGATCAGCAAGACGCGACCTTCGATTGAAGTACGTCGCAGCAGCGACACTCCCCAAACGATTGCGATCAAAGCGGACAGAGCAGGAGTGCCATCCCCGATGAGCGAGAGCATCGGTCCACCGGGCCACGCAAACTGTCTCATTCCGCCGAACATCCACGAATACCAAGCCCTCATGGCGATCCAAAAGCCCGGATGAAGATACGGCTCAAATGGCGGACGCGGGGACTCAGAAGACAATGGCTGTTCGGGGGGAAACTCGAATGGTGGGTCCATAGCCATACCTCAATGTAGGCAACGATCATGACTTGATTGTAAACGTCGGCATCCGAAAAGGACGAAGTTGCGGCCGCGCGGCGAATCGTGGTGAAGTGGATCGCCGTCGGCGATACCACCCATTGTCAAGTATTTCCATCCGCACGATCGAGTGACCGATCGCTGATGTTTCTGGAGGCAAAGAGTAGTCATGTCCACGACCATCGAATTAGAGGCCAATTAGAAGTTGACTTATTTGTCGCCGCCGAATCGCGAGCGCGTCAGGAACATCGGCCCGTCAAGAGCGTGATCAATCAGTTGCTACGAGAAGCGCTGGCGAGTCCCAAGTCTTCGACCTCGGCGATTCCCGGTGGCGGCACGCACTTCATGATGGATTCCAACACGGGGCTGCCGGTGGTCAAAGGGGACCGTGCGTTCGACTCGGAAGATGTGGCACGCATCGAGTAGGAGTTAGGATGACCTACCTCTTGGACGGCAACGTGCTGGTCGCGTTGGTGATTGAATCGCACGTGCATCATCGGCTGGCGAAGGATTGGTTCTGTCAGTCGTCCGAGCCGTTCGCCACTTGCAGCGTGACTCAGGAAACGACTTCAGCCAACTGAGCGCTGAGTTTGGCGACGCACAACTGGTTGAGTGACGTACCCTCGTGTTCCGCTTCGCGGATCAAAGCGTTGTGAACGGATTTAGGAAGCCGCAGAATCACAGTGCCGTTGGCGCTGGCCGTGGTGGCCGCAAAGG
>JANNDA010001319.1:0-3161 GCA_031387195.1 Planctomyces sp.
GCCCAACGTCGCATCGACCGGAACCCACTCGCCAGCCAAGAACGCTTCGGTCCACATGTGCCCGCCGAACGAGTTCAAAGACTCAACGTAAACCAACCCCGCCGCGATTCGTGACGGCACCTTTTTGGCGCGCAGCATTGCCGCCAGCAACACGGCATGTTCGGTGCAATCGCCTTCCAGGCGTTGAGCGACCTCGGCGGCCGACGCCATTGCGGTCGAAAAGTTTTTCTTCGTCAGCTTGTCATGCACGTACTTTTCCATCCGTGAGGCGATACGGCTCGGATCGGTTTCCCCGGCAGCCGCTCGATCGGCATGTTCGATGACGGCAGGGTCGCGTGATTGCAGGAATCGTGTTGCCGCGAGGTACTTCGTGTCGGTGGAAACGACTCGCGAATTCACCGCCGGGAGCGGCTTTGCCGTGACCGTCAATTCGATCACGCTGTTAGACAGTCGTTTGATTTGCTGAGTGCCGCCGCTGACGAATGATCGTTCGGGCGAATCCTCCTTCGACGAGATGCGATACACGATCTTCTTCTTGCGATACGGGTCTTGGATTGGTGGATCGACTGCGACCAATGTGCTGATCGCCAAGTCCAACTCGGCCCCGACGATCGTCTGCATCGCGACCTCACGGGTCACTTCGTAAAGGCGAGCCACAGCTCCAGCGATCTCAGTTTCGACCAGTTGCACTGAACCACTCGCGTTGGCGTATTCTCGAAAGTTGTTCTCTGGGATCGCCGCAAAGCTGACTTTCACCAGCAACAAGGAATACTCCTTGCCGTCGAGCAATTTGACCGGACGCAGTTGATCCGCCGTAAAACTGACCTTCGTAAATTTGCTGAATTCTGGCGTGAAGATCTTGGTGGAAAATGTCTCACCCGGTTTCAGGGGATGCTCACGCAAAAAGCGGTCGGGATACGCTGGCGATTTCGCATCGGGTTCCCAAGGCTTCCGCCGCTTATCGGTCTTTCCCCCGACTAACGTCGTCACTTCCAACTCTTTGCCGATGACGACCCCTTCCGATCGAGTCACCAGCGCGGGCTGATTCTTGATTTCAAACGTGAACCGCAGCAACTCGCCGGTCTCGGTCTCCTCCGTTCGCATCGAGGTGGACAACTTCAACTCCTGGCCGAACCGCGTGATTTGAAAATGCGATTCACTGACTCCGACGAAGACCTTGCTCTTATCGCGAATCTCGACGTGGTCGCGACCATGCTGATAGCCCACACGCTTATCGCCGATGTAGAGCACCTGCCAACTTTCGTTCGCTGCATCGGTCGCTTGCGCGAGAACCGATCGCGTGACACAGGCGAAGACGATCCAGAACGCAAACATCGCCGACAGCAACCGACGCCCTGTTGTAGCTCGACTCATCCGACTCCTCCTCAAAGTAAATGCCTAATGGCGATGAACTTCGTGTCCATCGACGACGCCATCCTTCATGTGGATTCGTCGCTTGGCCATCGCGGCGATGTCCGGCTCGTGAGTGACCATCAAGATCGTGCGGCCTTCGGCATTAAGCGCTTTGAGCATGTTCATGATCTCGCCGCCGGTCGTGGAATCGAGGTTTCCGGTCGGCTCGTCAGCCAGCACGATTTCGGGATCGTTGACCAGTGCGCGCGCGATCGCGACTCGCTGTTGCTGTCCGCCGGAAAGTTGAAACGGGCGATGATCCAGCCGATCTCCCAATCCGACTCGTTCCGCTAAATCGACGCAATGTGCCTCATCGCGCGCCGAAAGAGCCGGACGCCCCGGCCGATAGTGCAACGGAATTTGAATGTTCTCCAGCACCGTGTAGTGCTGAATCAGATTGAACGACTGAAAGATGAACCCGATCATCTGATTGCGGATGTGCGACAGATCATCATCGCTCAACTCGGCCACATTGTGCCCACCGAGAATGTACGAGCCGCTGGTCGGACGATCGAGCGCCCCCAGCAAGTTCAGCAGCGTGCTTTTGCCGCTGCCCGATGAGCCCATGATCGCCACGAAGTCCCCCTGCGGAAATTGCAGGCTGACGCCGCGCAACGCCTGCACGACGACGCCTCCTTTGAGGTGGTAATGCTTTTGCAAATTGATGACTTCGCCCGCGAGTGACATGTTTTTCGATTCCTCATCAGACCGCTTTTGCAACGACGCGAAGTTGTTGCAGTCCAGACGTCGATGGGTCAACCCCTCAAGTCAGTCGTCAGAGACCTCCGTTTGACAGGCGAACGGGGACAGGCGAATTGGAATGGTGACAATCAATCACGAATCACTTTATTCGTCAGTCCCCATTCGCCTGTCAAAAACCAAGACTTACTGACGCTCCGTTGGTGATCAAGTCGGCTGAGCGTTCGCCCTCGCTGACGCTTCGGGTTACTTTATTGTTGTCGCGGCCACTTGGCCGATGAGTCTGGATCACGACGAGACCCAACTGCCATGAGAACTTACTGGATCGCTGGCTTGATTGTCCTGCTGCTGATTGTCCCAAACGCAAGCGCCCAAGCTCCCGATCCGAAAGCGGTCGAGTTCTTTGAGCAAAAGATCCGGCCCGTGCTGGCGCAGCATTGCTACTCGTGCCATTCGGAAGAGGCTCGCAACGCCAAGAAGTTGAAGGCGAAGCTGTATCTCGATTCGGCCGAAGGAATGCTCGATGGCGGCGAGTCCGGGTCGGTGATCGTCAAAGGGAAGGGGGCCGAGAGCCTGCTCATCAAGGCATTGAAGTTTGACGGTTTGGAAATGCCGCCGACGGGCAAGTTGCCGGATGACGTGGTCGCTGACTTCATGAAGTGGATCGACATGGGCGCGATCGATCCGCGAGTCGGTCGCAAGCCGGGATCGGCGAAGCGAGAGATCAATCTCGAAGAAGGCCGGCAGTTCTGGTCGTTCAAGCCGCTGCAAAATATCGCGCCGCCGGACGTGAAGAACGCCGCGTGGAACGGTACTGCAATTGATCGTTTCATCGCGGCGAAACACGACGAGAAGCAACTCAAGCCGAACGGCCCGGTGAGCAAAGAAAAGCTGATTCGCCGAGCGTACTTCGATCTCATCGGACTGCCGCCGACGCCGGAGCAAGTCGAATCGTTCGTGAAGGATGTCGCGCCGAATGCGTTTGAGAAGGTCGTCGATGAGTTGCTGCAAAGCGAACGCTACGGCGAGCGTTGGGGGCGACATTGGCT